>JBFHWR010000073.1:0-13150 GCA_041599395.1 Gemmatimonadales bacterium
CGGTGTCGGTGCGGCAGTGCGGCAGGACTGCGACGTCATTATGACGAGCGAGCTGCCGAACGTCGAGACGGTCGACAGCGCCATCGCGGCGGCGGAGACCGGACAACTCGTCATTTCAACGCTCCACACGCCGGACGCCGTGTCGTCCATCGGCGCACTCGTGGGAATGTTCCCGTCCGAGAAGCACGAGCTGCTCCGCATACGACTGGCCGAGGCATTGCGGGCGGTCGTTGCACAACGTCTGCTGCCGCGCGCGGACGAGGAGGGTCGCTGTGTCGTCGCGGAGGTGCTGATCTGCACCGACGCAATCCGAGAGCTGATCCGGGTTCCGAATCGGGAGTCCGAGATCAAGCAACAGCTCGCCGCTGGCCGTGACGACGTTGGGATGCAGACATTCGACCAACACTTGGTGGATCTCGTGGAGAGCGACGTCGTGACCTTTGAAGCCGCGTTGACCACTGCTCACGACCGCAAGGGATTTGAGGAGATGTTCCCGGATCACGCGCAACAGCTGGCCAAGAGCGCGGGGTCCGCGTGACGCGCCCGACCGGGCTCCTGGTTCCCCTCACGACGCCATTCGACCGAGCCAGCGGCGAGGTGGCGCCCGTGGACCTGCGGGAGCATGCCCGTGCAATACTGACTGCTGGCGCCGACGGTCTGGTCATTGGGGGATCCACGGGTGAAGGGCCGTTGCTCGACGAGGAGGAGTACGCGCACGTCATCGGATGGCTGCGCGACGTCGTGCCCGCCGAGCAATGGCTCGTTGCCGGCGCGGGCCGTGAGTCGACTCGGGCCACCCTCGCCGCCTGTCGAGCGGCCGCCGACCAGGAGGCCGATCTGGTGCTGGTACGGCCGCCGGGGTACTACGCGTCGTCGGTCCCAAACCAGGCCCTGGTCGAACACTTTCGGCGGGTCGCCGACGCCTCCCCCATCCCGGTCCTGCTCTACAACATTCCCAAATACACGCACGTGTGCCTCAGCGAAGGGTTGCTCGGCGCGCTGTCGGACCATGAGAACGTGTGGGGTGCAAAGGATTCTTCCGGAGACCTGAAGAACTTTGCCGGGTATCGCGACGCCGTGCCCGAGTGGACGCTGTTTGTCGGGTCGGGCGCGTTGTACTACGCGGCGTTGGAGATGGGGGGTGCGGGTGCAATTGCCGGGGTTGCATGTTTTGCGGCGGCGGAGACGGTCGAAATCGGACACGCGTTCGCTGCTGGTGACAGGGAGCGGGCCGGCGCCGTGCAGGAGCGGATTGCCCCGCTCCACAAGGAAATCGTCGCCGGATTCGGTGTGCCGGGGGTCAAGGCGGCAATGGACGCCGTGGGGTTGCCCGGAGGCCCGGTTCGCCCGCCGCTGCTCGATCTCGGCGATCGCGAGCGTCGGAAAGTGGCCCAGCTGCTCAAGACTGCTCGAATCCTGCCGCACTG
This sequence comes from Gemmatimonadales bacterium, assembly GCA_041599395.1. GTDB lineage: Bacteria > Gemmatimonadota > Gemmatimonadetes > Gemmatimonadales > GWC2-71-9 > JBFHWR01. Next base: position 1,428 of record JBFHWR010000073.1, read on the forward strand.
AAGTGGTTGACGTCGACGGCGCCGGCGATCTGCTTCGTCGCCTCGCTATTCCGCGCCGCACGGGGAGCGCGGCCCGTTCGGAGACCATTGACATGCTGGCGGCGGAACTGGAGCGACTCGGATACGAGACGAAGCGAGAGACGTTTGATGTGTCACCGCGCCGGTTGTTCGCCGTGACCGTGGTGGCCGCCGGGTTGGGATGGACCGCCCTCATCGTGTTTCCGCTGCTCGTGCTCCCGGTTCCCCGCTGGATCGCATTGGCAATCAGCGTGGCCGCGCTGGCGCTGGTTGGGGTCGTGGGGTACGGCGTCGCGGAGGGATTGCTCCCATCGGGTCAGCCGACTGTATCGGCGACAAATCTTTCTGCCACGAAAGGGACGCCGCACGTCTGGCTCGTGGCACATGGCGACAGCAAGAGCCAGTTCCTCTCGCTTCGCGGGCGGGTGATTGCCGTCGTGCTCGCAGGCCTCGGTGTCGTCGGGTTGTCAGTGTGCCTGGTGTTCCGACTCGCCGGCCCGGTCGACTGGTGGATTGCTTTGCCGGTCACGTTGATCGTGATCGGCGCCGGTGCCGCACTGGTACGGGATCCCCTGGGAGACGATTCCAATGGCGCGGTCGATAACGCTACTGGTGTCGTCGCGGCCATGGTTGCCGGCGCCATGCTTGGCGACCGGCCCGACGTCGGCGTCTTGATCACCGACGCCGAAGAACTCGGCATGGAAGGAGCGCGCGCTTGGGTTCGGCTCCCGCGTCCTGGCGAGTGGTTCGTGAATTTCGACGGTCTCGATGCCCGGGGCCGTTTCCGCATCATGGAGCACCGGGGGAGAGGGAGAGCGCGCAATCACGTGACGGCGGTCGCCGAGCCCGTTGAGCAGGCCATGCTCGCGGCGGACCTCACCCCGGTGCGCCGACCACTTCCGCCCGGTGTGCTGGTTGACGGCGTCGCGTTGGCAGCGGGCGGGATGAGCGGCGTCACGCTGAGTCGCGGTGACTGGGATACCCTCGGAGTCCTCCACACCCGAGACGATGTGTTGCAGCGGACGGACGTGTCAGGCGCCATGGCCGCGGGCGCGGCCGCCGCCCGGGCGATCGCACTACTGCTCGGTTGACCGGGGTGCGGCGAGACCGTACCTTGGTGAGAGGATACCCCGGTGGGCACCCCCGGGGTTTTTTTTGTCCTTCACCGAGCAGCTCGACGGTATGTTCGATCGGAATCGACAGTGTGTGGTCGTCGTCGGCGCCCAGTGGGGCGACGAGGGGAAAGGGAAGATCGTGGACGCGCTCGCAGAGCACGCCGACGTCGTCGTACGATACCAGGGGGGCGCCAACGCCGGACATACCGTCGTGAGCGGGGACGAGGAATTCATTCTGCATCAAATCCCGTCAGGGATCCTCCATCCCAGGACGTGCTGCGTGATCGGGAGCGGAGTCGTGCTGGATCCGGAAACCTTTCTCGCGGAACTCGACCAGCTGGAAGGACGCGGCATCGCACTGCAGGGACGTCTCAAACTGTCCGACCGCGCGCATCTCGTGCTTCCGGTGCACAAACAGCTCGACCGGGCAACCGGGGGCAAGATCGGCACGACCGGTCGCGGAATCGGCCCGGCGTACGAGGACAAGGTGGGAAGACGTGGGGTACGCCTTGCCGATCTCCGGGATCTCTCGCGCGCCCGCGAACATGTCCGCGTGCTCGTGCGCGCCGCGAACGACCGGTTTACGCTGCTGGGCCACCCCGATCGCGCCGATAGTGCCGCGCACGAGGACCTGCTGGTGCGCCTTGCGCCCCGGTTGCTGCCGCTGACCATCGATACTGGCCGCCTGATTCATGAGCGGCTCGGTAAAGGGGACAACGTGCTCCTCGAGGGCGCCCAGGGTTCGCTGCTCGACCTCGATCACGGCACGTATCCGTTCGTCACGTCGTCGCACACAACAGCTGGTGGGGCGACCATCGGCGCGGGAATCGGCCCCACCGCCGTGGATGCAGTGCTCGGGGTGGTCAAGGCCTACACTACCCGCGTCGGGAACGGGCCTCTGCCCACGGAAGCGGCAGAGGAGGCCGCCGCGCGGCTGCGCGAGCTCGGCGGTGAGTTCGGGGCCACGACCGGCCGGCCCCGCCGCTGCGGCTGGTTTGACGCCGTCGTCGTGCAGTACTCCGCACGCGTCAACGGCCTCACCCAGTTGGCGGTCACCAAGCTGGATGTGTTGGACTCGATTCCGAAGATTCCGGTGTGCGTGGGATACCGGTTGGCGGGGGAAGCGGTGGAGGAATTCCCTGCTGCCGCACCCGTGCTCGGCACTGTCGTTCCGGTGTACGAAGAGCTGAACGGCTGGTGTCAGTCCACCGGGGGAGCACGCGCGCTGGGTGATCTTCCGAAGGAGGCTCGCGCCTATCTCGATCGCATCCAAGAATTGGTCGGGGTTCCAATCGCCTACGTCAGCGTGGGCAACCGTCGCGACCAGCTGGTGCCCGTGGCCTGAATGCGCGTCCGCTGCGCGGCGTCGCTTGCTGCGCCGCTCGCCCACCTCTAACTTCTTGCGCTGTTTCGCGATGCACCGGCAATGATTCGATGTTAGGACGACATGGCTGATACGGCATTAATGGACAGGCTGGTATCACTCGCCAAACGACGAGGCTTTGTGTTTCAGTCGTCCGAGATCTACGGAGGAGTCGGTTCGGTGTGGGATTACGGGCCGCTGGGCGTCGAGTTGAAGAAGAACCTGAAGGAGCGCTGGTGGCGCTCCATGGTGCACGAGCGCGACGACATCGAGGGGCTGGACGCCGCGATCCTCATGCACTCCCGCGTCTGGGAGGCGTCAGGACACGTGTCGGGCTTCGCGGACCCCTTGGTCGATTGCAAGGTTTGCAAGAACCGCTTCCGCGCCGACGACGAGCGCATCAAAGGCGAGCCCGGTCAGCCGGACGCGCAATGTCCGGCGTGTGGCAATAAGGGATCGCTCACGGCGCCGCGCATGTTCAATCTCATGTTCAAAACCTTCATGGGCCCGGTGGAAGACGACGCGTCCACGGTCTATCTCCGGCCGGAAACGGCTCAGGGGATTTACGTCAACTACCTCAACGTATTGCAGTCATCACGCCAGAAGATCCCGTTTGGCATCGCGCAGATCGGCAAGGCGTTTCGCAATGAAATCACGCCCGGCAACTTCATCTTTCGCACGCGGGAATTCGAGCAGATGGAGATGCAGTACTTCGTGGCGCCCGGAGAGGACGATCGCTGGTTCGAGGAGTGGCGCGCGCGACGAATGCAGTGGCACACGGATTTGGGGATTACGGAGAAGAAGCTGCGGTTCCATGAACATGGCCCCGACGAACTCGCGCACTATGCCAAGGCCGCGTACGACATCGAATACGAATTTCCCTTTGGTTGGCAGGAATTCGAGGGCATTCACAACCGGACCGATTTCGATCTGAGTCGCCATCAAGAGTATTCCGGCAAGAAGCTGCATCAGGTGGACCCGGATACCAAAGAACGGTACGTGCCGTACGTGGTGGAGACGTCCTTGGGCGCCGACCGACTCGCCCTCGTGGTGTTGGTAGACGCGTATGCCGAAGACGAGGTGGAAGGTGAAACGCGGGTGCTCATGCGGTTCAATCCCGCTATTGCTCCCATCAAGGCCGGTGTGTTCCCGCTGGTCAAAAAAGACGGGATGCCTGAACTGGCGCACCGAATCTACGACGACTTGCGTAGCCGCATGCCGGCGTTCTACGACGACGGCGGCTCGATCGGGCGCCGCTATCGGCGACAAGATGAGGCTGGCACGCCATACGGGATCACGGTAGACGGCCAGAGTCTGGAGGACCAGACGGTCACGGTTCGTGACCGCGACACGCTTGCCCAAGAGCGCGTGGCGGCTGATCAACTGGTACCCTTCCTGCGCGAACGGCTGACGTCGTGATTCAGGCCGAGCTCGTCGCCGCCGGCGAGGCCCTGCACGAGGCCCTGGGCAAGGAACACTACCTCACGGGCGCGGGGCTCAAGCGCGAGCCGGCGTTCCAAGAGATCTACGATCGGTTTGCGTCGCTGCAGAGCGATGCGGCGCTCGATGCGGCGCGGCGGAGTGGATCGCGCGAACTGCTCGAATGGGTGATCGGTCTTCGCGTCGGGCGGGCGGTCGCCGAGTTCGAAGAAAACCAGATGCGCTGGGAGCAGAGGGCCGTCGTCACGGTCGCCGGACAGGAGATCCCGTACCTGGAGACGCCCATCAGGCTCGCCAACAGCGCCGATCGCGCGTTCCGGATGGACTTGGATCGCGCGCGCGCGGCGCTCGCGTCCGCGCAACTGAATCCGCTGCGGAAGGATCGGTTCGGTTTAGAGCATGATCTGATCAGGTCGCATGGCTATCGAGACTACGTCGATGGGGCGTCTCATCTCTCGGGAATCGACTTGGACGGGTTAGGAGCGGCTGCGCGCGCGTTCCTGGACGAGAGCGCCGATATGTACGTGGACAATCTCGGGCGCCTCGCCGAGCGTCGGCTCGGGAGGGGGGCGCGTGACCTAGAGCGGGCGGATGTGCCGTGGGTGTTTCGGGCCGATTCGTTCGACGCCGCGTTTCCATCGAATCGTCTGCTGAGCACCGCCAGCAAGCAGATGAGCGAACTCGGTCTCGATGCCACGCAAGGCGGGCGAGTCCGGTTTGACACCGACGATCGCGTGGGCAAGCAGCCTCGCGCGTTTTGTGCGCCTGTTCGTGTACCCGATGAAGTCTATCTCGTCCTGCGGCCGCGAGGCGGGCATACCGACTACCGCACGTTTTGGCACGAACTCGGACATGCAATGCACTTTGCGTCCGTCGCGGCCGATCGCTCGTTTGCCGCTCGCTGGCTCGGCGACAATTCCGTCACCGAGGGGTTTGCAATGCTGTGGGATCACGTGACGCTGTTGCCGGAATGGCTTGCCGACTATACAGATCTGTCACCCACTGCGTGCCGCGACCTGACGTTCGAGCTCAGTGTGAACGAGCTATACATGGTCCGGCGTTACGCGGCGAAGCTGCTGTACGAGCTGAGACTACACCGGAGCGATCTGGATACCGTTGGCGAGTACTACGCGGACCTGCTGTCGTCAGCAACCGGGTTTCGATACACCGCGGACGATTATCTGCTCGACGTCGATCCGTGGTTCTATTCGGCCCGCTATCTCCGGGCGTGGCAGCTCGAGGCAACGTTGGCAAGCACGCTGACCGAACGCTTCGACGTCGATTGGTTTCGGAACCCGGCTGCCGGGACCGTCGTCCATTCGCTCATGGCGCGGGGCCAAGCCGACGCCGCGGACGTGCTCGCGCTCGAGACGGCGGAGCAGGCGCTCACGTTTGGTCCGATTCTCCGGCGATTGGGGCCGGCGTTGAACTGACGGCGATCCAGGCCACGTCGCGTCGATAAGGGGGAGCCCGTGAAGGAAGCGTTTTCGTCACGCTGGCTGATGATGCTGGCCATGTTGGGCATGGCGGTGGGGACGGGGAACATCTGGAGGTTTCCGCGAATTGCAGCCCAGAATGGCGGCGGCGAGTTCATCGTCGCGTGGATCGTCTTCCTCTTTCTTTGGTCGATTCCACTGATTCTCGTGGAGTTCGGCGCCGGTCGGAAGACGGGGATGGGCCCCGTGGCAACGTTCACGCGACTCATGGGACCGCGTTGGGCCTGGATGGGAGCATTTGTCGCGTTCGTAGCCACGGCCATTCTGTTTTATTACTCGGTCGTTGCGGGCTGGACCATCCGGTATCTCGTCGCGTCGGTCACAGGCGAGATTCCGGGCGGCGATCCCGGCGCGTTTTGGCAGCGGTACACGCAGTCGTGGTGGCCGGTGGTCACACATGGTCTGGCGATCGGGTTGGGGGTATATGTGGTGTCGCACGGGGTTCGCGCTATCGAGCGTGTCGCGAGAGTGCTGATGCCCGCGCTGCTCCTGCTGGTTGTCGTCCTGGCGTTGCGTGCCGTGACGTTGCCCGGAGCCGCGGATGGGATTGCGTATCTCTTCGGAGTGGATTGGGGAGCGCTGGGCGAGCCGGAGCTGTGGCTTCACGCGCTGACGCAGAACGCGTGGGACACCGGGGCGGGCTGGGGTCTCGTGCTGTGCTACGCGGCGTACCTCCGCAGCGGAGAAGACACGGCGCTCAACGGTATCATTCTCCCGGTGGCCAACAACACGGTGTCGTTGTTTGCGGGGGTCATGGTGCTGTGCACGGTGTTCTCCGTGGTTCCGGAGTTGGCTGCCAATCTCGCCGCGCGACCGGAGTCGCTGGATGCCTATCCCGGACTCGCCGAGGCAGTACAGAGCGGACAAGCCGTGACCGCGGATCTCATGCAAAGTGAGATTTTCGCCTCAGACAACACGGGGCTCACGTTTGTGTGGATGCCGCAACTCTTTGCGCGCGTGCCGTTCGGACGGTTCTTCATGACGCTGTTCTTTCTCGCTCTGACGTTCGCTGCGTTCACGAGTTTGGTGGCAATGCTCGAACTCGCGACCCGTGTGCTGCGCGACGCCGGCGTTGAACGGCGCCGCGCCATTCGCGTCGTCGGCATCGTGGGCTTTGCGTTGGGGCTTCCGTCAGCGCTCTCGCTCCAGGTGCTGAACAATCAGGATTTCGTGTGGGGCGTCGCGCTCATGGTGGCGGGATTGTTCTTTGCCCTTGCCGTGTTGCGTTACGGTATCCGCCGCTTTCGCGAGGAACAGCTCAATCACGAAGGCTCGGACATTCGCGTAGGACGGTGGTGGGAGATCGTCGTGGGAGTCATCGTGCCGCTCGAAGCGGTTGTCTTGCTCGTGTGGTGGCTCTACCAAGTCCGCGGAGAGGATCTCGTGAGTTCGCTGCACCCGATCAGGGAGGCAAACGTCGGCACGGTACTCGTCCAGTGGACGGTCGTGCTCGTCGTACTGGTGTTGGCGAACCGCTGGCTCGCCACGTCGGCGGGCGTCACTGCCCCGCCGGAGGACCGTCCACCTCCCAGCATTCCGTGATCGGCTCGATTATTATCAGTGGTGGCGACGAGTCACGCACTTGGAGGTAAACGCCGAGTATGGTGCATGAAATGGTCACACCGCTCCCGGGTGACGAGGTGTTGAAGCGGGCAAAGAAGTTCTTTGCTGAGCGTGTGCCGCATTACAGCGCGTTCCCGGAAAAGGAAGGGCCGACGTTTACGTCGTTCCGGGGACAAGGAGGACAGGAGATCGCGTTAGCGGTTCTCCCGGCTGCGAGCGGTACGCGGGTCCGGGCGTCCGCCCTGTTGCACGACCAAGCGATCGGCAGATTTTTCTCGACGCTGCCGACGGCCGACGAGGACCAAGGGTCTTGACGGTTCAGACGTCCTTCAGCGTTCGAGTGTTGGTGGAGGACGTTTGGGACACCGTCCACCTGTCTGTGACGCCGGACTGGAGCGTCTCCCGTCTCAAGAAGGCAGCTATCACGGCTGCCGGGTGCGCACACGATCCGTTGGCGGAGTACGAAGTCAAGTTTCGCGGGGCGTTGATCACGAACGAGCACGCGACGCTGGGCGAACTCCACGTGCCTGACAATGCGGCGTTCATCGTGCTGTCCTCCCGCCGCCGGCCGGTTCGCTGACGCGTGCTCCGCGCATGGCGCGGCGGTTCATGACCGTACACATCGTTTGGCACCCATCCTCCCTCCTCCACGATCCGGGCGTCGGGCACCCCGAGTCACCCGCCCGGTTGCGGGCGATCTTGGACGAACTTCGAGATGGGTCCGACCGTCTCGGCCTCGAATGGCACGAGGCCGATCCCGCTGATGAGGAGGTCTTGCACGGAGTGCACGATGCAAAGTATTTGGCCAACGTGCGGGCGATTGCCGAGCGCGGGGGTGGCCGCTACGACGCGGACACGGTGTTGAGCCGCGACAGTTTCCGTGCGGCGCTGCACGCAGCCGGGGCGGCGATCGCGGTCGCGCGGCTCGCTCTCAACGGTCGGCCGGCATTCGCGCCGGTTCGTCCCCCGGGGCATCACGCCACCCGCGATCAAGCGATGGGGTTTTGTCTCGTCAACAACGTGGTCGTGGCAGCGCACTGGGCGCTCCTCCAGCAGCGGGTCGAGCGGGTCCTGATCATCGACTGGGACGTTCACCACGGCAACGGCACGCAGGACTTGGTTGAGGCGGACGAGCGGATCCGGTACGTGTCGCTTCATCAATGGCCGCTGTACCCGGGCACCGGGCGAGAGGACGAGCGGGGTGTGGGGAACATTTTCAACGTGCCGCGCCCTCCCGGGTTGCCGCGGTCGCGATACGTGGCGGACCTGAACGACGGGGTGTCGCGTGCCGTCGACGGCTGGACACCGGATCTCGTTCTCATTTCCGCGGGTTTCGACGCACTGGCGGGTGATCCGCTTGCCGGCTTTACACTCGAACCGGACGATTATGCTGCCTGGGTGACGGGCTGGCGTTCGATAGGCGCGCCGATCGCCTCGATGTTGGAAGGCGGGTACGTGCCGGATCGAATCTGCAAAGCGGCGGCCGCGCACGTGGCCGCGCTTGCTTGAAGGCGGACCTGGTCTAACTTGCCACGAATGTCGCTTCGACTCTCCGCCACCCGCCTCATGACGGCGCTACAGCCGTGGAAAGAAGTCGAGTTGCCGATCAAGCGGCGCCTCGCCCACTTGGCGGACGCCGGCCCGAGCCGCGAAGTGTTATGGGTCGGGTGCGGAGCCGGTCGGTCCGTGCTGTGGTGGAGTCAGCGTTTTGGCGCCCGCTGCGAAGGCGTCGATGCCGACACGTCCGCGATCGAACGGGCCGAGCGGGCTGCCCGGGATGCGGGGCTGGCGAAGCTCGCGACCTTTCAGGTTGCCAACGCCGTGAACCTGCCGCACAAAGCCGGCGTGTTTGACACGGTTATCATTCAGATGCTGTATCTCCCCGGCGTGGAAGGCGCAGACGCAATCCGGGAAGCCGGTCGCGTGACGCGGCCTGGAGGCTCGGTGATCGCGGTGGTTCCCACGTGGATGGAGAAGCCGGACGACGAGGGGGCCGAAGCTGTTGCGTCTCTCGGTTTGGAGCCGCGTTTGCCGGTAGAGTGGAAGGGATTCTTCAATGCCGCGAGGCTGACGAACTTGGTCGCCGAAGAGGCATTGCCCAACGGCCGCTGGATGGACCACCGGTTTCTCCCGTTGGTCGCGCGCGGCTGGCATGCCGGAGGGTGGGCGGGAGCGCGCGCCGTCGCGAGCCACGACGTAGGTGTGGTCCGTCACTTGGCAAAAGCGCGCACCCTCAGTCTGTCGATCGTGAAGGGAACGCGATGACGCGTTCCCTGATGACGTGACGCGCATTCGTCCACGATGACTGCTACGACGTGCCGCGTTGCGCTTCCGATTCCGGCGTTCACGCCGTACACCTACGCCGTCCCGACGTCCCTCACAGACCGCGTCGTCCCAGGAGCACGCGTTGTCGTTCCCGTCCGGACACGCGAACTCGTGGGTGTCGTGACCGACGTTGCATGCGGGGAGGTCGACGATCTCCGACCGGTGCTGCTTGCGCCGGATCCCGCGCCACTCGTCCCGAAGGAACTCCTGCATTTGGGGAAGTGGATCTCGCAGTACTATGTCACCCCCATTGGAATCACCCTTCGGGCCATGCTCCCCTCCGCCCTGTGGGGAACGTCTCGGCTGATGGCGTCCCTCGTCAACCCAGCTGCCGCTTCCAAGGGGGCGAGTCGCGATGTGGTCGTTGCCCTCGAGCGCACCGGTGGGCGCGCGAGCGCCACTGCGCTGCAGCGAAAACTCAGACGCCCCGTGTGGGACGTGCTCCAGCGTCTCGCGCGTGTCGAAGCCGTGCGCCTCGAAACAGAACCGCCCAAGCTCGGGCCGGCGGCCGGCAGCGAACGGATTGTCGTCATCACGACGCCGCTGCCTTCCCTCCTCGAGCGGGAGCGCACCTTCGGCCGCGCGCAGCGGCAGCGTGCGGCGTTCGACGCAATCGATTCCCTCGGCGGCGAGGCGTCGTTCGAGCACTTGCGTCAACAGCTGGGGTTCTCGAACGCCGTACTCAATGCGTTGGTCGCCCGGAGCGTCGCGCGTGTCGAGCACCGGGAGCGGCTGCGTGACCCCTTCCGGCACGTGCGTGTGACCGCGCCGATGACGCCCACACCCGACCAACGCGAAGCCATTGCCGCGCTCCGAGCGGCGCCGCCCGGGGGCGGCACCACCCTGTTTGGTGTAACGGGCAGCGGGAAGACGCTGGTGTACCTCGAAGCCGTCAGACAGGAAGTGGAGAGCGGACGCGGCGCGATTGTGCTGGTCCCCGAAATCGGGCTGACGCCGCAGACGATCGGCCGAGTACGGGGTGCCTTCGGTGACACGGTCGCAGTGTTGCATAGCGGCCTATCTGATTCGGAGCGGGCCGATGCGTGGCGCGGGTTTGCAACGGGCCAACGCCGCGTCGCGGTGGGCGCGCGTTCGGCGGTCTTCGCGCCTGTGCGAGATCTCGCGGCCATTGTGGTCGATGAAGAGCATGACGCGAGCTACAAACACGGCGAGGCGCCTCGGTACCATGCGCGCGACGTGGCGCTCCGCCGCGGGCAGTTGGAGCGGGCCCGCGTCGTCCTCGGGAGTGCAACCCCGTCACTCGAAACGTGGGCGAAGCGCGATTCGCTGCGCGTCGTCTCGCTACCGGAACGGGTGCAGGCTCGTCCGCTCCCCACCGTGGTGGTGGTGGATATGCGATCGGAAGATCGTGTCGCCGTTGCTGGAGCCATTCCGTGGTCGGTGAAACTCGATGATGCGGTACGGGCGGAGCTGGACAACCGGCACCAGGTCATTCTGCTCCTCAATCGACGGGGCTTCGCTCAGTTGCTCCAATGTCGGGACTGCGGGATGGTACGGGAGTGTCCCCACTGCAGCATTTCGGTCACCGTCCACCACACGCCCCATCGCCTGCGGTGTCACTATTGCGGATTCGACGAGCCCGTTCCAGCTGTGTGTGGGTCGTGTGGGGGCGCCACTCAGCGGACAAAGGGCGTGGGAACGCAGCAGCTCGAGCGGTGGCTTGGCGAACGCTTTCCCGGCGCGCGGCTGGCGCGGATGGATGCCGACACCACATCCGCCAAATGGTCACACCAGCGCATTCTCGACGCCGTGGAGCGACGTCACGTGGACATTTTGTTCGGCACGCAGATGATCGCCAAGGGGCTCGATTTTCCCGGTGTCACCCTGGTTGGCGTGGTGGACGCCGACACAGCCCTTCACCTTCCCGATTTCCGCGCGGCCGAACGCACGTTTCAACTCATCGCGCAAGTAGCGGGTCGGGCAGGCCGTGGACCCGCCGGGGGAAAGGTCTTCGTGCAAACTCGCACGCCCGATCATTACGCGCTTCGGGCGGCGGCGGATCACGATTATCGGGCCTTTGCGGCACGCGAGCTGGAGAGCCGTAAGACCCCACCGTACCCGCCCACGGTTGGGCTCGTGAATGTCGTCGTGAGCGGCGGGTCGGAATCCGCGGTCGCCGACGCGGCGTGCGCCATTGGGGACTGGGTGCGGGGCCTGGTCGCCGCCCGGACAGATGGATCCGTGGAGGTTGTCGGGCCCGCCCCCGCCCCGTTGGCACGTATCAAACGACGATGGCGCTGGCACGTCGTCCTTCGGTCGGTCGATCGCGCGCTGCTCGACAAAGTGGTCCGGTACGCAGCTCGGCGCGCGCCGCACACCAGCTCGGCCGCGATTCGGGTGACGTTCGACCGAGACCCGGTCTCGTTGCTCTGATGTTGAGAG
>JBFHWR010000074.1:0-13073 GCA_041599395.1 Gemmatimonadales bacterium
CACGACATCGGCAAGAACATCGTCGGCGTCGTGCTCGGGTGCAACAATTACGAAGTGGTCGACCTCGGTGTCATGGTGCCGGCTGCCAAGATTCTCGAGACGGCCCGCAAGGAGAGTGCCGACGTCATCGGCTTGAGTGGCCTCATCACGCCGTCACTCGACGAAATGATCCACGTCGCGAAGGAGATGGAACGCGAGGGCTTTTCCGTTCCGCTGCTGATCGGCGGCGCGACCACGTCCAAGGTTCATACCGCGGTCAAGATCGAGCAGGGGTACTCGGGTCCCACCATCCATGTGTTGGATGCCTCCCGCGCCGTTGGCGTGATGGGCAACTTGCTGAATCCAGACAAGCGCGACGCGTTTGCCACTGAATTCCGCGAAGAGTACGCCCGGATTCGAGAGAACTATGCGGGCCGGAGCGCGCGAAAGCGCCTCGTCACGTTGGAGGAAGCGCAACGCCGCAAGTTTCACATCGACTGGAGCGGACCTGCGCCGGCCAAGCCGCGTCAGATTGGCGTCCAGACGTACGCAGATTACTCTCTGGATGAGCTGGTGCGCTACATCGATTGGACGCCGTTTTTCCGTACGTGGGAACTGTCCGGTACGTATCCCGCCATTCTCGACGATCCAACGGTGGGAGCCGAGGCTCGGAAGCTCCTGGCAGACGCGGAGAAGATGCTCGATTGCATCGTTCGCGAAAACTGGTTCACCGCGCGTGCAGTGCTCGGTATCTTTCCGGCAAACGGGGTCGGCGACGATATCGAGGTGTATCGGGATGAGCATCGTACGGAGCCGCTCGCCGTGCTGCACCATTTACGGCAGCAAGTGGAAAAACCGCCTGGTCGACCGAACCTCTGCCTGGCCGATTTCGTGGCGCCGCGGGAAACGCGGGTGCCAGACTACTTCGGCGCCTTTGCGGTGACGGCAGGTCTCGGTCTCGACGAAGTGAGCAGCCGCTTCCAGGCAGACCACGACGATTACAACAGCATCCTCGCCAAGGCCCTGGCAGATCGTCTCGCTGAGGCGTTTGCCGAACGCATGCATGAACGCGTCCGCAAGGAGTATTGGGGGTATGCGCCGGACGAATCGCTTGGGAACGATGACCTGGCCAGGGAGCGGTACCGCGGTATTCGCCCGGCCCCGGGTTATCCGGCCTGTCCCGATCACACGGAGAAGCGAACGCTGTTCGAGTTGCTCGACGTCACGACCCACACGGGCATCGTGCTCACCGAGACGTGCGCCATGTGGCCCGCCGCCTCCGTGAGCGGCTGGTATCTGGCCCACCCCGACGCCCACTATTTCGGCATCGGCAAGATTGGACGAGATCAGGTCGAGGACTACGCAGTTCGGAAGGAGAGTGACGTCGCCACCATCGAGCGATGGCTCGCGTCGAATCTGAGTTACGATCCCGATGAGATGGTGCCGGCATGAGTGACGCACTGCGCTCCCTTGTCTCGGACGGCCGCGTTCACGTCCTCGATGGGGCGATGGGCACGATGCTTTACGACAAGGGCGTGTTCGTGAATGTCTGCTACGATGAGCTCAATCTGAAGGAACCCGGCCTCGTCCGTGACGTCCACGCCGTGTATCTGCAGGCGGGTGCCGAGATCATCGAGACGAACACCTTCGGCGCAAATCCCGTGAAACTGTCCGGTTTCGGGTTGGACGACCGGACCGAGGAAATCAACCGGACGGCGGCGCGCGTCGCGCGTGCAGCGACTGAGGGACAAGGCGTCATCGTCGGCGCGATTGGGCCGCTCGGCATCAGGATCGAACCGTTTGGGCCGACGGCACGTGATGAGGCGATCGCGTTTTTCCGGCGGCAGGTCGAGGGGCTGCTCGAGGGCGAGGTCGACGGGTTCATCCTGGAAACCTTCAGCGACCTCGATGAGATCCATTGCGCCTACCAGGCCGTACGAAGCGTGTCGGATCTGCCTGTGATCGCACAAATGACAGTCAACGAAGACGGGAACACCTCCTACGGAACCGATGTCGAGACGGTTGCGCGTACCGTGGGCGCGTACGCCGACGTGATCGGTCTCAATTGTTCGGTGGGTCCGGCGGCTATGCTCGATGCCCTCGAGCGCATGGCCCAGGTGACGGAGCGGCCGCTGTCCGCACAACCGAACGCCGGACTGCCGCGGGATGTCGGCGACAGGAAGATCTACTTCGCAGACCCCGAGTACGTCGCCAGCTATGCGCGCCGCATGATCGACGCAGGTGCGCGGTTCGTGGGCGGATGCTGCGGCACCACGCCCAACCATATCAAGAAGATCAGCGAAGTGGTCGCGAGCGTGCAGCCCCGCCAGAAGACGTCCTACGTCCCTCGGACAAGCGTCACGCCTCGCGCCGGCGTCGAGGCAGTCCCACTCGCAGACCGTTCAGCATGGGGGCATAAGATCGCGACCGGCGAGTTTGTCTCCTCCGTGGAGATCGTGCCGCCCCGAGGGTGGTGGGCGCACGAAATGGTCGAGAAATGCCGGAAGCTCAAGGTGGCCGGTGTCGACGCGGTGAACGTGCTGGACGGCCCCCGGTCGCAAAGCCGCATGGGCGTGATCCCGTCCGCCATGATCATCGAGCGGGAAGTGGGGATCGAATCGATCGTGCACTACACCTGCCGTGATCGGAGCATGCTGGGAATGATCAGCGATCTCCTCGGGGCGGCGGCGGCGGGACTCCGTAACCTGCTGTTGATCACCGGGGATCCGCCCAGCCAGGGGCCGTACGATTCCACCGGCGTGTTCGACATCGACAGCATCGGCCTCACCAACGTCGTTTGCCGCCTGAACCACGGCGTCGATCCGGGTGGGAACTCGATCGGCGGCGCAACGCACTACGTCATAGGCGTCGCGGTCAACCCTGGCGCCGTTGACACGGAGCGCGAGCGTAGCCGGTTTGCCTGGAAGGTCGATGCCGGGGCCGAGTTCGCGGTGACGCAACCGGTGTTCGACGCCTCGCAGGTCGAGCGCTTTTTCGCCAGCCTGGATTTCCCCGCTGTTCCCATCATCCTGGGCGTCCAGCCACTCACCTCCGTACGCAGCGCGGAGTTCTTAGCCAACGAGGTCCCGGGAGTGTCGATGCCGGATGACGTACTCCGGCGCATGGAGCACGCCCAGGAGCGGGGTCGCGACGCCGCCGCCGCAGAGGGTGTGAAGATTGCGCGCGAGGTGATCGATGCGCTCCGTGACACCGTGCAAGGCGTTCAGGTCAGCGCACCGCAAGGCCGAATCGATCTGGCGCTATCCGTGTTACAGCGATGACGGGCCGCTACGTACTCTCAATCGCCGCCACGATCCGGCGATAGCGTTCGGCGGCGGACCGCAACCCGAGGTTGCTCACATACACCTTCGTCACGCCAATCTCTCGCAACGCACGAATTGATCGTGCGCAAATCTCCTCGGCGCTGACTCCCGATTCGAAGTCAGCCGTGATCCCTTCAGACGGCACTGGAAAGAACTCGTTCAACCGTTGCAGGGTCTGCGCCTTGGCGCTGCGGTAGAGAAACACCCCGAACACGCCTGGATAGGGGACGTGGCGTCGCGTGGCTTCGTTGAGGAACTGCTCGACGAGGTCGATGCTGTGATGCGAGACAATCTGTGTCAGATAAAAGTCTGCTGTAAAATCGTCGCGCAACAAAAACTCCACCTGCTCCTTTGCGTTCCGATGGGGATTGACCCAACCGCCCAGGCTGAGCGACGGAATACGCTCGCGCAGCAACATCCGAAGCTCGTAGGCGTGCGGCACACAGCGAGGCGGTCCCACCGCCTTGTCGCCACCGAGTACAGTGAGTGCCTCAAATCCGTGAGACGCCGCTCGCGTGGCGTACATATTGCAGTATTTGAGCGAATGCTTTGATGTGAGGAAGGGCACGAGCTTCGCCGGTGTGATCTCGCCCGCGAGATTCGTGGTCAGGTGATACAAGTTCTCTTCCTCGGCCTGGCCGACTGCATTGTCCGTGAGAAAGACGATCGTATCGTGCGCCACCAACCTGCGAAGCGAATGGTACATGTCGATCCAGAGATCCATGCTCTGCGTGCGAGACAGTCCGCTCCGAGGCGGGCGCAGCTCGACGGCAACCAGCGGCTGATCCTGGTGAAGGCGGTCGAGCAGCGAGAGCGGGCGCGAATCGGCACCGGTGGACATGCGTGGGCTCAACCTATTCGGACTGATGGGCGAAATCTACCGCCCCTGCTCGGCGGGGCGACTTGCTCGCGCCATTCCCCAGACGCAAATTGCAAGGACAGCGGCGTTTTAGCGCCTGGAACCGCGATCCCTGTCAACCATTACAGCCGCGCCGGAACCGATATCCGTCCATCGGGGTTCCACCCTAGACACCTCGTGAGTGAAGGACGACCATGAAGCATCGGCGTATTGCCTTGGTAGCCCTCGTGTTGATTATCGCCACCGTCTCGGGCGGCTGGTTGTTCCAGCGGTCCGACGGGCCGAGTCGTTCGGTCTACGATAAGGCACGGCTCTTCGAAGACATCCTCGCCTACATCGCCGAGTACTATGTCGATTCCGTCTCGGTCACCGACCTGTATGACATGGCGATCGAGGGCATGCTCGACAAGCTGAACGATCCGTACACGAACTACCTCCGACGCGAGGTCTACGAAGATCTCACGCTCAATACAACCGGCAACTATGGCGGCGTCGGCATACGAATCGATTCCCGCGACAATTGGATCACGATCGTCACCGCCCTTCCCGACACCCCGGGCGAGCGCGCCGGATTGGAGCCGGGAGACCAAATCGTAGCCATCGACAGTGCGTCGACCGAAGGATGGACGACCCAGCAGGCCGCGGACGTCATGCGGGGGAAACCCGGCACCACGGTCGAGCTCACCGTTGCGCGCGCGGGAGTCGCCGACGTCTTACGGTTCGAAATCGTTCGCGCACGCATCCACGTCAACTCGATCGAAGGCCCAAAGCTTCTGAGCCCCGAGGTCGGTTACGTGCGCATGGCAAACGTCAGTGAATCCTCGGCATCAGAGTTGGAAGCCGCCGTCAATCAATTGCGCGCGGAGGGCGCACGATCGCTGATCATGGATCTGCGTAACAACCCTGGGGGCATTCTCGAACAGGGGGTGGCAATTGCCGACCTGTTCCTCGACCGCGGCAATGTCGTGGTCGAAATGAAGGGGCAGGCGCCGCGCGCCTCCTCGACCTTCCGAGCCCAGCGTCGCCAAACGTGGCCGGACATGCCGGTCGTCGTCCTGGTGAATGCCTATACAGCCAGTGCTGCAGAGATCATTTCAGGGGCACTGCAGGACCACGACCGAGCACTGGTGCTCGGCACGCCGACGTTCGGGAAGGGCGTTGCCTACATCGTGTTCCGTCTGTCCGAGACCGAAGCCGTGAGCGTGACCACGTCCCGGTGGTTTACGCCCGTGGGCCGCTCGATCAACCGCCCTCGACTGCAAGAGGGCCAACCCGTTAGGGCTTCTCTTCTCCGGGCCGGCGCGACGGATAGCGCGCAGGTTCCGGATTCTGCCCGCGCCTACTATTCGCGGGCGGGCCGCTCGCTCAAGGGCGGTGGCGGGATTCGCCCGGACATCGAGTTACGGCCCGACTCGCTAACGGAGTCCGAGCAGGCGTTTGCTACCGCGCTCGGCGGAAACGTCCCGAAGTACCGCGACGCGATGGCCCGCTACGCGCTCGATCTCAAGGGCGCCGGCACGATCATTGACGAAGACTTCGTAATCAGTGACGCGATGCTCGCCGAGCTTCTCACGCGCCTCCGCACCCGTGGGGTCGAACTGCCCGATTCCGTCTGGAGCGGCGCGAAAGGACTGGTCTCGGAGCAGTTCGGCTACGAAGTGTCCCGATACGTTTTCGGTCGCGAGGCCGAACTTCGGCGCCGTGCGCAGAACGACAACCAGATCCGCCGCGCGATGGAGTTGCTGCAGAAGGCCGAAAGCCCGACGGACCTGTTGGAGCTGGCCCAGCGCCAATAGGCGGTGTCCCAATCCTGCATTCCTGCGGCGAGGTCGGCGTTTAGAGCCGGCCTCGCCGTTTGAGTTCGAGGTACTGTTCCACCACCGCGGCGCTCGCTCGTTCGGGGTGCACGTCCAAGACGATCGCGCCCCCCTGCCGCATGCGGGCCAGCGCCTCCCCCCGCGCCGCTAACAGTTCTTCCGCGGCCGCCTTGCGATAGGCCTCTCCCACCGAGGTGGGCCGCCGGTCCGCCAGATCGTCGAGATCGGGGTTCCGCAACGTCACGACGATCGGAAGGTGGCGCGGCCGGAGCGACCCGACTCGCGAGACCAGCGCGGCAGACGCAAGCCGGTCGATGACGTCCGTAAACAGAATCGTGAGCGCGCGTTTTCGGTTGCGGATTGCGAGGTATTGAAAAGCCCTCGGGTAATCCGGTTCGACAAATCGCGGCTCGACCACGGCCAACACGTCCAGCACATGCCGCAGGCCGCGGCGTCCGCGCTGGGGCGGGGCGTACTGCAGAATCTCATCGGCAAACACCATCACGCCCACGTTGTCGTCGTGGTGATTGGCGGCAAACGCAATCCACAGCGCAGCGCGAACGATGTGCTCCATGCGCGACTCGCCTGCCACCTCCGCGGTCAAGAGCCGCCCGGCGTCGATCACCAGCAATACCTGTTGGCGGCGCTCCGCCTCGAACTGCCTCGCGATCAGCCTGCTACGACGCGCAGTGGCCTTCCAGTCGATGTGTCGCGTATCGTCGCCCGGAACCCAGGCACGCAGACTCTCAAACTGGCGGCCCTCCCCGAGCCGTCGCGCACGTCGCAGACCGGGGTCTCGATAGCGTCCCGCTTCGGCGATGGCTGCCTTGAGCCGGGACGCCGGAAGACTCGGGTACACGGTCACCGCCCAGGGGAGCTCGACCCGCCCCTGCCGTTGGGCCAACCCGAGCGGCCCGACGCTGCGTAGGGCGAACCACCCCGCTGCCTCCCGACCGCGACGGAGTGGCCGGGCAATCAGGGTCTCTACCTGCCGGCCACCAGCCGGCACGGTGAATGATCGGGAAGACTGGACGCCGCCCAACAGCGCCGGCCTCACTTCACGGGCGGTGAGCCGGGCCGACCGTCCGTACGGGTTCGTCCAGCGGTATCTGCACGTCACTCGCCGGCCGACCGAGCAGCTCTCGGGCGCTTCGCGGGTGACCTCGACCCGGGACGGTGGCACCGCCAAGCGCCCGTCCACGAGCAGGAGCGCCAAGAGGACGGCGTCCAGCCCGACCATCAGATCCAGACCGGCAGGGGTGAGAAAACCAAGCAGACCGACCAGCGAGAGGACGGCGAAGATAACCAACGTCCGTCGGGTCGGGACGATCACGCGGTCGGAACCTCTGTCTGTTCGAGTATGGACCGTAGCGCCTCGTCGGGCGTGACGCCTTCGAGTTCCAGCTCCGGCGCGAGCGCGATACGGTGGCGGAGGACGGCGGGGGCGAGTCGCTTGATGTCGTCCGGTATGACAAAGTCCCGAGCGTCCAACAGTGCCAACGCGCGGGCCCCTTTCAAGAGCGCGACACCGGCTCGTGGGCTCGCGCCAAGGGTGAGCGACGCGGCCTCCCGCGTTGCGCGCACGATCGCGACAATGTAGGCCGTGATTTGAGGCTCTACTCGAACGCTCGACGTTTGATTCCGCAGCCGCTCGAGTCCGTCGGCGTCAACCACCGAATCGATCCCGTACGTGCCGGGGAGATCGGCCTCGAATCCACCCAGATAGCGGTCCAGGATACCCTGCTCGACGGCCTCCGACGGGTAGTCGAGCGTGACCTTGAACATGAACCGATCCAGTTCGGCCTCCGGTAGCGGATACGTCCCCTCGAACTCGATAGGGTTCTGCGTTGCAAACACGGTGAACGTCGTCGACAAGGGATGCGTTTTTCCATCGACGGTGACGGTGCGTTCCTGCATCGCTTCCAACAGCGCCGCCTGTGTTTTCGCAGGCGCGCGATTGATCTCGTCCGCGAGCACGAGATCGTGAAACAGCGGCCCCGGTCGAAACACGAATTCGTGGCTGCCCGTGAGCATGGACAACCCGGTGATGTCCGCCGGCATCAGGTCGGGCGTGAACTGAATGCGCGCGAAGCTGACCGAGAGCGCCCGAGCGAGCGTACGGACGAGCAATGTCTTCGCCGTCCCGGGTACCCCTTCCAACAGCACGTGCCCCCGCGCCAACAGCGCAACGAGGCATTCTTGCGTCACGGTGTCCTGTCCGAGGATCACCGTTCGCGTTGCGCTCAGAATTGCTTGGGCGTCTTCTCGTGTCCCAGAGCTTCCCACACGTCCTCCACGGTTTGAGCCACCGCCAGCACTTGTTCGTCGTCACTCGCGTCTCGTGCCAGTCGGCTGAGTGTATCGATTTGCTCACGAGCCTCGGGTTCGCGGACACCCAGCGCGAGCGTGCTCAGCCAACGCTCCTGATCCGAGGTCGGCCGGTCACGGAGGTCTCTGCGTCCGAGGCGCCGTCGAAGCCCCTGAATCATCAGATGGACCGCCGCCTGTCGGCCGCTTGCTCGTTGGAGGCCAACGGCGAGCGCATCGACGTGTTCGATTGCAGAGCGACGCTGTCGCTCGACCACCTCCATTGCCGGACCGAATCGCACGGCGGCGGCAAAGATCACGACGAGCGACACCACGCACAGTTGGAGCAGCGTCCAGCCGGCCGGGTTTCCCCGCATCCAATCCCATGCCGCGACAAACATCGACGTCCGGTTGCCGAACCCGTGGTGATACTCGTCAACCACCATGCGGCGAGGAGCGCGACTCAGAAGCCACTGGAGTACGATGACTCCGGCATCCGTCTCTTTGAGCGTTTCGTTCCTGAAGAACGACGGGTCGGAAATCGCGAGGACGCGGCCGCCGGCTGCATAGTACAGGTCGAGCGCCACCGGACGGCCGTCTTGCACTTTCAACAGCGTGTCTCCGCGCATCGCATTCAGCGCGACACATTCGCCATCCGACGACGCTGCGGCTCGCTCCTCATCGGGCTCTTCTTCGTGTGGAAATTCGAGCACCGTCGTCACCTTGGGCAAGCTCGCGATGCCGGGAGGCAACGCGACCTCGAGCGAATCGATGATTCGCTGACCAGGCCAGACGACCTCCACGTTGAAGCACGCTTCAACACCGTAGTTCCAGCCGACGAGCACAACCGATCCCCCCCGTTCGACGTATCGCACGAGCGCCCGCCGCTCGGCGTGCGTGGGACGATCCGAGACATCGAGCAATGCGACGAGGTCGCCCGCAGACAC
Organism: Gemmatimonadales bacterium; assembly: GCA_041599395.1. Lineage (GTDB taxonomy): Bacteria > Gemmatimonadota > Gemmatimonadetes > Gemmatimonadales > GWC2-71-9 > JBFHWR01. The sequence continues at coordinate 9,233 of JBFHWR010000074.1, forward strand.
CTCCAGCGTGTCGGCACCGAGGTCAAACAGCCCTCTGGTCCGGACCACGACCGGGACCCCAACCCGCTCGAGCGCTTCGCTGAGCCCTCGCGCGCCGTCCGGTCCGGCGAGTTGGGTGGAAAGGCGGGGGTCACGTAAATCGCCGCGTGGAGCCCGCTGCACGCCGGCAATGACCGCAACCACGGTGGCCGCCCCGAGCACTCCAATGAGCACCCGTTCGCTAGGCCGCAACCCATCCTCCTACGCTCACAAGCCGCTCGGCGTTCTCGTGGAAACGATCCACGTCCTCTACGGTGCACTGTGCTCCGCCAAAAACGTGTCGATACAATGCGCTGACGAGAGCAGCTAACACCGACTGACCGGCTTCGTCGAGCCGTGCCTCCGCGGCGTACTCGCGGGGGGTCTTCGACGGATGGAAAGTGAGCGCCTTGCGTTGCTCCAATTCCAGAATCAGCGCCGTGAACCGATGCGCGAGCGCTTGCCGAAACCGGCCGGCGTCGCGCAGTCGCCGCCATTCCTCCAAATGCCAGTGGACGTCGTGGCGCGGAGATGTCACGTCAGCCGTAGTGTCGGTGGTCGGGGCGCGAGGCTTGAGGGCCAGCCAGATCAAGACACACACGTGGACCACAATCGCCAACAGCAGGCCGGTCATGAGACCCAGAATGAGCCAATACAGGGCCGGATGCAGCTCGCGAACACCGTCGAGCCAGTCCACGATCCGATTGATGAAGTTCGTGAAAAACGCGAACGGATCTGTCTGCTCTTCCCATTGGTACGCTGCGGACGCGAACACCTCGCGCAACACCGCCCGAAGGGTGTCCGCCGGAAGAGTCTCCAGACTCTGGATCATGCTCGAGCCGTCGCCGGAGCGATCTGACGGCTCAAATGCTCGATGTCAAACGCCTCCCGTCTCACCCGCAGGTCGTAATAGAACAGTGTCAGGGCACACGGGATGATCGGATATACGAGGAGCCACAACAGCTGCGCTCCGACGTCGAACGTCGTCCGCAAGGCGGGAATGAAGGTGGCAAACGTTTCTCCCGCAACGAAGGGTAGGTAAACCAGCACCCACACGACGAGCCCCAACGCGAGCGCTCGTCTCTTACTGCCTTTCGTGAGGGTCCACGATCGGCCGAGCGCATCGGTTGCCGCCGGATGATTCTCGAGCACTACCACCTGGGCAACGACGGCGTATCCACAGGCCACGATGATTCCGGGGATGATGAAGAACAGGAAGCCAAGGGCAACGAGAATGTACTTGGCAACGCTGGCGATCAGAATCCGCCAAACCTTGCCCAGTGCGAAGACCAGGGCATCCATGGCGATGGGGTTGCGCCCCAGGTACGCCTCGGAAATGGCCCACAAGGTCCCGCCGGTGGCCACGAGACCACCGATCGCGCTCGCGATCAGCACGACGATTGTGAGCGCGACGTGTTCCAGGTTCCCTCCGCCGACAGAGATGTAGACGCCGAGGATGGTCGGAATACCCTGGCAGACGATCGCGATCGAGACCAGGGTGCCGAAGAAATCACGATACAGGGCGAAGGCCCCGTCCAGGATCTCGCCGAGAGACATTGCCTTGAGTTCGTAGGTCGCCATCTTTCCTCCCCGCGGTAAGATGCGGCATCCTCTCACTCCACGCGAGCCTGTGGAAATGCAGTTCTCTCGACGAATCACGGTCGAAACACCCGAACACGTCGCGCTCGAGTTCGAGCTCGCCGGCGTTGGGTCTCGCGCGGCCGCTCTCCTCTATGACCTCTTCGTACTCGCGGCACTCTTCATATTGCTGCTTGCCGCGCAAGGGGTGGTGGGTGGTCTTGGTGATGCGGTCCGTGGCTGGGCGACCGCGGTCTGGATTGCGCTCGCCTTCTCGATTTTTTGGGGATACTTCGTCCTGTTCGAAGCGTTGGCCGGCGGCCGCACGCCTGGAAAGAGACGCGTCGGAATTCGTGTGATCATGGAGACCGGCCATCCGGTGACATTCGCGGCGGCCGCAAGCCGCAATCTGTTGCGGCTGATTGATCTCCAACCCGGTGGCGCGCATCTGGTCGGGCTTGCGTTTGTTTTCTTTCACGGGCGCAGCAAGCGTCTGGGCGACATGGTGGCGGGGACGATCGTGGTGCGCGACCGTACGGACGAAATCCTGCTCGGCACACCTGCCGTCACAAGCGCGCCGGGTTTGCAATTGGGCCTGCCCAAGCTGTCGGATGAGGAGTTCGCGCTGCTGGAACGGTTTTTGGGCCGTGCCGACTCTCTCACTGCCGATGTCCGCGGTCGACTGGCAGGCGGCCTGGTCGCCCGGTTCGCGGATCGCATTTCGCTGCGGTCGGAGCGTCGGCACGATGCTCTCGAGCGACTCTACGGCGATGAGCTGGCCAAGCGACAGGCTCGTGGCCCGGGCGGACCGGGCCGTTCGGAATCGGGTTCGTCAGCCCTTGCCAGCCGATTTGTCGCGTCGAGACGTGGCGCCTGGGAAAGATTTCGAGATCGGGCAAACGCGCTCGAGCGGGGCGGTCTCACACGTCTCGAGGGATCCGCAGTCATGAAATTCGCGGCGGAGTACCGGGAGGTGGCCGCCGATCTCGCGAGGGCGAGAACCTATAACGTCGATCCGCGTCTCGTGGATTATCTGGAGCGCGTGGTCGGGGCCGGTCACAACGCGCTCTATGGGCTGCGCGGCGTCAGACGGATTCCCGTTTGGCGATTGGTTGCGCGAGACCTCCCGGCGGCCGTGGTCCGCGCGCGGCGTTACGTCCTGGCAGCCTTCCTGTTATTCCTGATCCCGGGTTTCATAGGGTTTGGCGTGATCAGAGGGCGTCCTGACGCGGCGTATCGGATTCTGCCGGACGAAATGATCGCTCGCGCTGAAATGGGAACCGACCGGCAGGCGGAAGGACGCGGTTACGCAGAGGCACCGTCGCCGTACTTGCCGGTGGTTGCGACGAGCATCGTCGCCAACAACATCCAAGTCGCGTTCAGCGCGTTTGCGTTCGGTATCAGCGCCGGCATCGGAACCACGTTGGTGTTGGCGTTCAACGGGCTCTTCTTCGGCGCTGTGCTGGCGTTGTTTGCCAACTACGGTCTTGCGGGCTGGATTTTGTCGTTCGTGGCGGGACACGGGGTGCTTGAACTCACGGCGATCTTCATTGCGGGGGGTGCGGGGCTGCTGATTGCACAGGCGGTGATCGCGCCCGGGGATCTCGCCCGGCGTGACGCGCTGGTGGTGCGGGGACGCTTGGCCATCAAGCTGGTGGGCGCCGCCGCATTCCTGCTGGTGATCGCGGGCCTGATCGAGGGCTTCATCTCGGCGAGCGGCGCGCCCGCGGGCCTCAAAGTCAGCGTGAGTGCGGCCTCGGCGGTGTTCTTGGTTTTCTATTTCATAGCTGGGCACAGGGCGTTCGAGGCTGATAGGAGTCAGGAGATTAGGAGTGAGGAGTTAGGAGACAGGGTTTAGGGGGTAGGTCGTAGGTGGTAGGTGTGAGGTGGTGGGTGTTAGGCCGCCGAGGCGGCGCGTGGTTCCGACGCTCGAAGCGTCGGCTCGGCGCTGCGCGACACGTCGTGAACGACCACCCCGCCACCCAACCCGCACTAGGAGTGAGGAGTTAGGAGTTAGGGGAGGTGGTAGGTGATAGGTCGTAGGTGGTAGGTGTTAGGCACGACCTACCACCCAACACCTAACACCCACCACCTAAAACCTGCCTACGTCTCCGTCGCCATCACCGGAACCCGCACCCTCGTCTTCTCCCACTCCAAGAACAGCGTCGCTCCGTTTCCAGACGGCTCGGCACGAATGGTGAACATCTCCACATGGTCATCCATCTGCATGCTTCTGACCGTGCCG
>JBFHWR010000075.1:0-12867 GCA_041599395.1 Gemmatimonadales bacterium
CCCCGCCCCAGCCCCGGCTCCCGAGGAAGCTCCCACGGTGCGTGGTAACGGGACACCGCCGATTTCTTCGACCGTTTGAAACTCCCCCAGCGTGCGCAGGGCGTAGCGATATCGGCCGCGCCGTATGGTCCCGCCCGGAGCGCTCTGGTTCGCCGCATCGAGCGCCGCGCGGATATCCTCGACCGTGAAGCCGTAGCTCTCCAGGAGCCGCGGATTGACTTCAACGTGGATTTCCCGCTCCAGCCCGCCCACGAGCGCGGCTTCCGCAATGCCGTCGATCTGCTCCAGGCGCCGCTTGAATATCGATTCCGCTAAATCCTTGAGCGCGGCGAGATCGCTTCGCCCGGCGACACTCACCGCCATGATGGGCTCGGAGTTGGGATCGGTTCTCAGCACCACCGGCCTCGAGCTGAGATCCGGCAGGTTATCGCGGAGGTTGTCGAGCTGTTCGCGAACATTGAGCACCGCGAAATCCATGTCGCTGCCCCATGCAAATCGCAGCGACACGAGCGAGACCCCTTCCCGCGAAGTGCTCTCCACCCGCTCGACTCCCGGCACCCGCGCAACCGCTCGTTCCACGACTTCGGTGACGAACCGCTCGACTTCCGCCGGGCCGACGTCGGGATACGTGGTGTACACCACCAGACGAGGGTACGAGACGTCGGGCAGCAGATCGATGGGGAGACGGGTAAACGAGATGCCGCCCAACATCACGATCGCAAAGAACAGCATCGCCACGGCGACGGGGCGGTCGATACAGCGACGCGAAAGCGACATTGCGCTAGAGAAGAGCGGTCATGGCCGGACCGGGCGGCCTATGAGTTCCTCGAGACTCACCAACGCGTTCGCGTACTCGAGGCGCGCGGCGAGGGCCTGACGTTCGTCCGACGCGGTCGTCGATACTATCTGCTGCAACTCGGTGAAGCTCCGCGATCCAAGTAGGTATTGCTCTCGTGCCATACGAAGGCGCTCCCTGCCCAATTCGGCCGAGCGCTCCGCAAGCTGCTGTTGTCGATACGTGTTTTGCACGTCGATCACGGCGCTTCTGATCAAGCGTTCGAGTTGCAGGCGCACTTCCCGCAGATTCTCTTCAGCCGCCCGATGGTTCGCCACAGCTTGCGCGATGGCCTGGGACGTGCCGAAACGCGTGAAGATCGGCACCTGCATGCCGAAGCCGAAGTTCCAGGCGCGGTCTTTGGGATTGAACTCGAACAGCGCGTCGTATCCGTCCAGGCGCAACGAACGACCAAAGCTCAGACTCGCGGTGATCGTGGGCCAGCGTCCGCCGCGTGCCGCCCGCGCAGAAAACGCCGCCTGATCGCTCAGGGCCTGGTACTGCCGCAGCACGGGACTGTGCCGCTGCACGATGTCCGCGAGGGAGTCTACGTCCAGCGAACTCGGGTCGAACACGGCGGGGAAATCTCCCTCGACTTCAAACTCGATCTCTCCCGATATGCCGATCTGTTCCGCGAGATGGAGCACCGCTTTTTCGGCTTCGCCGCGTGCCGTTTCCAAAGCCTGTTCCTGACGCGACACATCCACTTGGGCTCCGAGCACGTCTACCTGCGTCTGCGCCGCCACCCGAAAGAGGCGCTCCGTGGCCGTCAGCTGACCTCTCCTCGCTTCCAAGAGTTCTTCTTCCAGCGCGATCAAATCGCGAAACCGCAGCGCGTCGTAGAACCGACGCTTGATCTCACCTTCCAACGCCGCTGCTTCCGCAGCGACGGCCGCGTCGGCAGCGGTGGCTCCGGCCCGTGCGCCGCGAAGGTTGTGCAGATTTTGGAGGCCATCGAAGAGCGTGATATTGGTCGACAGCGTTTGTGTCGTGGAGCTGTTGCGAAACGTGAGGGGGTCAGCCAGCTCGATGGGTTTTCCGAAATCATCAGTCCCCGTCACTACGGTATTCGAGCTGCCATAGAAGTTGAGATTGCCGGTGAGACTGGGCAGAAACGCCCCGTACCCGGCTACCACGTCCGCTCCCGACGCATTCGCTTGGGCCAGGACCCGCCGATACGCAGGGTTTCGTTCCCGCGCGAGGGTCAGCGCATCCTCGAGCGACAGCCGGGCCGGCACCTGCGCCTCGACCGTGGACAAAAGAAGGGGTGTCGTAAGCAATGCGGCGATAGATCGCATCACTCCGGCCGGCCGCCTTCCGATTGCACGTTGCTCACCAGACGAACCGTCGCGTCGTGAATCAAGGTGTAGTGACCGTCGGTGAGCACGATCTCGCCCGGCTCGACACGATCGACGTCGGGATCGGCGATCAGTTCCACGAGCGAATCGTTCATCAACCCCGTACGGACGTAGCGCCACTTGGCGAGCCCGGTCTGTCCCTCACCCTCGTAGACAAACAGCATGGTCCGGCGGTCGCGCTCGAGTATCGCGCTGCGTGGAACGAGCAGCCGGTCCGGGAATTCACGCGCTTCCATGGACACCCGGGCGTACATGCCCGGAAGGACCCGCCCGTCCCGATTGGGGACCCGCACCGTGACGCGCGCCGTTCGCGTGTCTTCCTCAACGACCGGGTTGATCGTGGCGATGGTACCGGAAAACTGCTCGCCCGGGAAGGCCGCAAAGGATACGGTTGCGCCCCGTCCGGGCGCCAAGTATCCGACTTCACTCTCCAGCACCTGGACGTCGACATCGATGGGATGAATGTCAACGACGGTCAGGAGCTCATCACTTGCCTGGACGATTTGCCCCTGAACAACCCGAATGCTCGCAACCCGACCAGCGAATGGCGCACGGATCTCCGTGCGCGCAAGCTCGAGTTCGCGTTGCCGCAACTCCACTTTCGCCTCATCCAACCCGCTCTTTGCTCGGGCAACCCGATCACGCTCCAAGCGAACTTGCGGGTCGGCAATCTGGTCGTCGAACAATGTCAGCTCTTGAAACGACGCCTCGGCACGGGTCAGGGCAGCCCGGGCCCGGTCAACCGCGAGCGCGTACTCCGTGCTGTCGATCGACAACAACAACGCGCCACCTACTACCGGCTGGTTCTCCCACACGCCGATGCGGGTCACGCGCCCCTGCACTCGTGCGGTCACCCTGGCTTCTTTTTCCGCCGCCGCCTGTGCGGCGGCGGAGACCGATATGACCAGGATACCGCGGCGCGCAGCCGCACCTCCGACGGGAATCGCGAGGTTGGTGGCGAATGTCCCGGCGGCCGACGTCGCAGACGCAGGCACGGCGGCGCCCGCACCGCCGGGCGCCGTGTCATCCGATCGCCGAATGCGCCAGTATGTGCCGAGTATCAGCGCAACGACGATCGTGAAGACAATCGAGCTGACGATCAAGCGTCGGGAGCTAGTCATCCAGTCTCCGCCAAGAGAGTTGCGCGTCGACTCACGACATGCGGTCGCGCATCGGGCCCGAACCGGCTCAATAGATGCCTCGGTCGCGCCGATCGTTGCGCCAACCTGCAATATGGACCAGGGCGTCGGACCGGGGCAGGCAAACCCACGCAACGCCAATCAATTCGACGCATTCCCCCGTAAGATCACGGGTGCTCCCCGAGGGCGATAGGGTCAATCGCGGAACAACCATCAACGTCGGATCGGGCACCGGACAGGCATGCAACCCTTTCCGGGTCCCGAGCGTCTAACGGCTCAGAGGGACAACGACCTGCTGCAAGGAGGGTACGACGGGATGAACTTGGCACGGCGGCCACCATCGGGACACGCAGAGCAAGGGAGCAATTGGCCAATGCACCGGTGCGGTCGAGCCTTCACGCCGGCGCGACTCGGGGAGACCCGTGTCTCACGTCCCGCTTTCGTCTTATCCGACGCGACCGGCCGCTCCATTGGCGCGGTGGTCGCTCCCAAGGGGCGAATCGAGTTCGGACCGAACCGCGCCACGGTCTATCTCAGGAGGGAATGCGGTCAACTCGCGTGACCGCCTTCCGCGCCTTTTCCACATAGATAGCCCCGGCCACTGCCGGGGCTTTGTGTCAGATCTCGACCACCACCTTCCCCATGTGCTCGCCGGATGCCAATCGACGAAACGCCTCGACCGCGTCATCCAGCGGATGCACCGAATCGACGATCGGTCGCAGGTGACCTTGACCCAATAAACGGACGATCTGCCGATATTCGTCGGCGTTCCCCATGGTCGAGCCCAGTATGCTCCACTGATACCAGTACAGTTTTCGCACATCGGTCACGAGGTTGTGACCGGTCGTGCCGCCGCAGGTGACGATGCGTCCACCCGGTGCAAGCACCCGTAACGATTTGTTCCATGTTGCTTCACCGACGTTCTCGACGACTACGTCAATTCCACGGATCTGGCCTGTAAGGCTGCGCACTTCTTTCACGACATCGGCTTCGTCGTGATTGATGGTCGCGTCAGCACCCCATGTCTGCGCCGCACGGAGCTTCCGATCGCTCGACGAGGTGGCAATCACGTACGCGCCTGCCAGCTTGGCGATCTTGAGCGCGCTACTGGCAACCCCTCCGCCCACACCCCACACCAGAACCCGCTCCCCGGGCCGGACCGCTGCCCTGGTGATCAGCATCCGCCATGCCGTGAGCGTCGACAGGGAGAACGCGGCCGCCTCCGGCCAGCTCAGCGCCGAGTGCGGCGGGGACGGGACCGGTAGGGGGGCGAGATTTTGCTCCGGCACCACGACGAACTCGGCCAGGGTGCCGGGAACATGCTCGCCCAAGAGCTTGTAGGTTGGGCACAGCGAGTGCTCACCGGCGCGACAAGCGTCGCAGCGATAGCACGAGATACCCGGATTGATCAGGACTTTGTCGCCGCGTTCCACGCGCGTCACCGCCGGACCGATTTCGGTGACGATCCCCGCCCCGTCCCCTCCCAAGACGTGCGGCAGCGACAGCGTGAGACCTGGGAGACCGCCGAGAGTCCAGAGATCCAGATGATTCAGGGCCGCAGCCTTGATCTTGACCACGACGTCGGTGGGATTGACCAGCTGCGGTCGCGGAGCCTGATCCACGATGAGCTGAGACAAGTCGCCGTGCGCGCGCATTACCAGTGCCTTCATCTCGTGTCCTGAATAGGAGGTGAATGGGGGTAATCTGCAGAAAAAAGGCGGCCAGTGCCGCCCCCGGTCGCCTACGGCGGGTCGGGCTCTACCGGCGGAACGATGGAGTAACCAGTTGGTCCGTCTCTGTCGCTCGCGGCACCTCGAGCGGCATCCCGGCAGTCGCAAGCGGAATCAGAAACAAGCGTCGCTCGACGCTTCCCCTGGCACCCTCGGAGCTCACGACGACGGCTAGGAGATCCCCGTTCGGCGAGATTGCAAAATCGGACACCGCGAGAGCTTCCGGCGTCAAGACGCTCGACTGGCGATTCAGTTCCATCCGAGTTACCACGCGGGTGGTTTTCTTTCTTTCTCGTGCTTCGGCAATGAAAACAATCGCTTCATTGCCAACCCATTCAGGCTGCGTCTCGTTTCCGGACTCGTTGGTGAACGGTCGCTGATTGGATCCGTCCAGGTTCATGAGGTAGATGTCGTAATTGCCGGTGCGGGTCGACGTGAACGCAATCGTCTGTCCGTCGGGAGAAACGGCCGGCTGAATGTTGGGCGCATTTCCCGCCGTGAGCTGTCTCCGGTCGGACCCATCCACGTCCATTACCCAGATCTGGAATGTGCCGCCTTCGTCCGATTCATAGACGATACGCGCGCCGTCCGGCGTCCACGCCGGAGATCCCTCTTGTGCCTGCGAGGACGTGAGTTGAATGGGATGTGCCCCGTCGGCGTCTGCAATGTAGATGTCCGAGTTGCCTGCGTCGGATACGTACACAATCCTGGTCCCGTCGGGGGAGTACGATCCGCTCAGCTCGCTTCCGGGCAGATCCGTCACGCGGTGGAATCTTCCGGGCTGGTCCCGGTTGAATGCGTACAGGTCCGCTGTCCCGATCCGGGTGGAGGTGACCAGCAGCTCGCCGGTGACGTAGACGACAGCCGTGTCCGCGGATCCCCACGGGGTGGACGCGAGAATCAGTGCATCACCCAATGACACGGGGGTCAGACGACCCTCCGCATCCACCTGCACGACGGCATTGTCGGTCGAATGCCACTCGAGGCCCCCGGCCTCACTCACTGGGAGACCCGCTGCGTCGAGGAACGACGCCTTGAGGTGAGCGGCGTCCGACATGCTGATGGCCATTTTGTCGATCTCGAGGGCCAGCCCTCCAGCCACAATGTCGAGCCCCCAGGTCACTTCCAGGCCTTCGCCCGGCGCCCGAACGGTCAGTTCAGCCCGACCCAGGCTCTTCCCCCTGACGACACCCGTTTCCGAGTCGAGCCCGGCGACGGTGGAATCGGATATGGTCCAGATGAGCGGCGCTTCGGGCACGGGGGTATCGTCAGCCGCGAGCGCCTTAACAGAGAACGTGCGGGAACCACCCAGAGGAATCCCAACCGTGCCGGCGGATGCTCGTGGCGCCACCTCCAGAATGTCCACCGGGCGGTGCACGACCACGGGCAAACGACTCTCCTGGCCAAACCCGGTCGCCACAATTTCGGCGCGCCCGGCGCGATTGGCCGTCACGACACCAATAGGCGAAACCTGCACGACGGAACCGTTGCTCGAACGCCAAACCAGCCGTCGCGGCGATAAGTACCGCGCGTTTTGCTCCGGGACCGTCATGCGGATGGTGTCTTTCTGGCCCGGAGAGAGGGTCAGCACCGGCTCCGCAAACGTAAATTCGGTTTGGGCCACCTGGACCGTGACCCGCGCCAACAGTCCGTGAGCGCTCGAGGCCTCGATGACACCCTGTCCGGGCGACACGCCGACGACGGCGCCCTCCGGCGTCACGGTTGCCACATCCGTACGGAGCGACCGCCATGTCACAGGCGTCCACGCCGCGGGTGACCCATCATCCTTCAAAAAAACCGGCGCGAGCTGGATGCCTTCCGAGGGAAGCAGGAACACCGACCCCGGCTCGATCTGGAGCACGGTCGCTGTCCCCGTATGCGCCCGATTCGGCGCACCCGGAGTCATCGTGACCTGAACAGCCGCCGAGGCATGTTGGCCGCCCACCCGTGCCACAACAGAGGCTATGCCCGGCGCCACCCCGATGAGCACGGCTATACCGGGAATGCCCGGGTCCTCTTCGATACGTACGGTTTCTGGATTGCTGGTCGTCCAGATGAATCGCGCCGTGGCGATATTGTCACCGCGGCCGTCGTACGCCGAAGCGAGCAGCTCTCGTCGTTCCCCGACCCCCAACGTCACGGTGACGGGCGCTAATTGGACCTCCGCAACCGATTGAGGATGAAGGGTCGCGGGCGCGAGAATGAGGGCGAACAACAATGAACGCGCAGATGTGATCCGGCGCACAAAATCCTGTGAGGGGCGGTGGCACCGTACGTCTGGGTATATTCGATACATAGGCACCATTGATGTGGCACGGCGGAGGGCGGCGGCAAGGCGCAAAGTCACGGAAAAAACGTGACATACGTCGGCCCCTAGCCGACATCCACGCTGGTTTTCATCTTTAAACGCGGTTGACCGTACCGCGAACACATGGATCTCGAGGACAGCCGGGTGTCCGTTCAGCGTCATCGGACTGGGCACGGCACGCCCACCATCTGTTTGACCGGAGCAATCGTCTATGTCGATTCAGCAAGCACTAGATCTGGACGAGGCGGTCGAGCGCGCGGCGGGGTTCTTTGAAGATCGAGACACTCGTGCGGGTTTGCAGGCGCGAGCAATGCTGCGGCGCGCGCGGCAAAGTGATGCAGGTCTCTCGGAGCATTTGATTCGGGAACGGCGTCGCATGACGCGTATGGATGGAAGCGTTGAGGGCTCGCTGATCCGTACCGCCTGGACCACCCGGGAATTGCTCGAATTGGACTGTCCCCGGGACCACGCCGCTGTCGTGCGGACGCTTGGTTACGTCCTGTCCACCCAGAACGGGGCTGGACATTTTGCGGAGGGGTGCAGCGAACGCCGTCATGAACGGCGAATCTGCTGCCATTACTTGAGCGGGTTTTTCTCCCCCGCCCCTCGCGATGAGACGGTCGCATCGGTCACGTTTCCGTCCGGTGTCGTCATCAAGGGCGAGGAAGCCGCCCGGTTCGCCGCCAGTTGCTTCGCGCTCCGCATCGTTCTGCTTGCAGGAGAAGAGCGTCGGCCAGGCGTCCGGAAACACCTGGACAGTCTGGTGCTCTTGTCCGAGGCGATGGAGGATCCGGACAGGAGCTGGTCACCCGACCTGGTATGTTTCGCGCTCGGCGCATTCGCCGCGGCGCCTTTCGAATATCGGCCGAACGCTCAGCGCCTCGCGGCTCGGGCAATTGGTTGTCAGGACTCGGACGGGAACTGGACCGGGGTCCACTTATTCCACGTGCTGGACGTGTTGCTTGCCATGCCCACGGGACCGGCGCAGACCGCTGTGCTGCACACGGCGCCCGTATTGTGTAGCTTGCAGCGCGACAGCGGGGCATTCGACGAGACGGATGACGAACAACGGGCGTTGATTGGTTTGCGCGCACTCTACTTGGCGAGCCAATCCCTGAGGCGGTGAGCCCCACAACTCGAAGCACGCATAGGACGTCATGAATCACCCTGCCCGCGCCGTGCGGCGTGCGGCTCTACCCTAAATGGCAGCACGGGCCCGGACGACGAACGTACGCCGGCTTCTACCTCGCGGCAGCATCTTCACTCCTGCGGTCGATGTCTGACCGGGGTCCGACGCTCGTCGTGATCCACGCGGATGAAAGCTGCCTTGGAAACGGGCGGGACGGAGCCAACCCTGGAGGCGCCGGGTCGCTGCTCGAGTACCGGTCGGGCGATCGGATCGAGCGCGAGGACGTCTTCATCTCGTCGGAAAGCACCACCAACAATCGCATGGCGTTAGCGGGCGCGATCGCGACGTTCGCTCTCCTCCACCAAAGGCAACGGCGCGCGCATGTTGCCTACGTGTCGGACTCGCAATACCTGATCAAGGGCATGACGGAGTGGTTGCCCAATTGGCGCGACCGCGGCTGGCGGCGGAAGGGTGGGAAGATAGAGAATCTCGCATTATGGAAGAAGCTCGACGAAGTCAGTGCACCGTTCGATGTCGAGTGGATCTGGGTCCGCGGCCACGCCGGGCATCCGAAGAACGAGTACGCCAACGACCTCGCAATGCGCGCCGCGTCGGAACTCATTCATTCCGAGGGAGCGGTCCCCTCCCAATTCGACGAATGGTTTGCCGCGCGGCGGCGACTGTTTCGGGATTACGACCCTGATGACGCGTTTCGGCGCATGGAATCGGGGTCGAAGGATTGAAGATGACCGTGTTCAAGGATGGCGTCGAGACGAACACGCACCCGCTCAACACGCTTCCGGACGGCGCGTGTCCCCAGCTCGACCGCATTCCGCTCTTCGAGGTGTACATGCGCATGGCGGAGGAACTGGCAAAACGTTCCACATGCTTGCGACTGCAGGTGGGTACGGTCGTGACGGATGCGAGGCTGGGAAACGTGGTCGCCATCGGATATAATGGCAACGCCAAAGGGCTGCCGAATCGGTGCGATTCCTCAGTGCCGGGCAACTGCGGGTGCATTCACTCGGAAGTGAACGCTCTCGTCAAGGCCCCTGGGGGATTGCCGGACAAGGTGGTTTTCGTCACCGACAGTCCGTGCGTGGCGTGCAGCAAGCTCATGATCAATTCCGGAGTTTCGCATGTCTTTTACCGACGACCGTACCGAAATCCCAGTGGAACCGACCTGTTGCTGAGTGCCGGAGTGACCCCCGTCCAGTACAACCGATGGGCTAACGAGTGGCGGTAAGCGAGGAACAATGAGCAGCGTCGATCACTTGTTTCAACATCTCGTGCAGGTTCTCGCATCCGAAGATCCGGAGCGTCTCACGGGGCCGATTCAGGTGTCGGAACTCTATCAAACGATTCTTCCCTACCGCACCTACAAGAAGGTGCTCCGATTCGACACGAATCAGGACTATGAGATGGCCATCCTCCAATTGCTGGCTGGAGAAGGTGGATACGCCTCGGTTGAACCGATCGAGGTCCGCGATGCGTTGGTCAAAGAAGCGAAATCCATCAACCCGAACCCGGGGACGTTTCGTGACTATGCGGCGGCACGGGTCGTCTTCAATCAGGATGCCGTTCGGTCGACCGTGGAAGGCGCTATTGCGTATGCACCACCCGCCAACCCCACACCGGAGGGCGGACCCGACCGGGATCCGTACGCCCCACCGATCAATCAAACGCTGGCGGTCGAGCCAACCGACCGGGACGCCGAGCGTCCGCCACGCACGCCGGGCAGAGCCGCGGGGCCCGCCGCCACCGATGACGACACCGGGGCCTCAGAACCGGTGGATCGGTTCACGGCTCCACAGGCGCCCCGGTTCGTGGCCACCGGTTCGCCTTCGCCACTCGTTCCAGCCACTTCGTTTGAGGAGGATGCCCACGTGTGTCCGTTTTGCGATCAAACACTCCCCACTGGTAGAACCGTGATCTTCTGCCCGTTCTGCGGCGGACGCGTCGTTCCCCGAAAATGCGAGCGCTGTGGAGACGAACTCGAAAACGAGTGGCGTTTTTGCCCGGCATGCGGGACCACAGCATCGGACGGCTGATGTGACGCGCCGACTCGCCATCGCCGTCATCCCCGGCGACGGCATAGGGCCCGAAGTCATCGACGCAGCGATACCAGCACTCGACACAGCCGCACGCCTCAGCGACGCCGATGTCCGCTGGGAACGTTTCCCCTTAGGCGCAGATCATTATCTGCGCACCGGTGAAACCCTTCCCGACGCGACCTTCACTCATCTGCGCGACGACTTCGACGCCATTTTGCTCGGCGCGTTGGGCGATTCACGTGTCCCCACCGACGAGCACACGCGCGACATTCTCCTGGGCCTACGGTTGGGTCTCGATCTGTACATCAACTTTCGACCGTGCCGGCTGCTGCATCCGCGCCTCAGCCCTCTCAAGTCTACGACAGACGGGCACACGATCGATTTTGTGATCTTCCGAGAGAACACGGAGGGGATGTACGTCGGCCGCGGGCGGTCCATGCACGTAGGGACGCCACACGAGGAGCATATAGCCGAGGAAGTTCATACCGTTGCCAAGGTCCGTCGTGTCCTGGAGGCGGCCTTCGCGTGGGCCTGTGAACACGGCAAGACCCGCGTGACCATGTGCGACAAATCCAACGTCATTCCGGCACACCGCGTCTGGCTCCAGCTCTTCGAAAGCGTCGGGGAACAGTACCCCGGCATCGAGCGAGAACATCGGTACATTGACGCCGCCGCCATGGAACTCGTACGGGATCCGGCCCGTTTTCAGGTCATCGTGACCAACAACATGTTCGGCGATATCTTATCGGATCTCGGTGCCGAACTCATCGGGGGCCTCGGCATGGCCCCGAGTGCAAACATTCACGACGGCCGGCCGGGACTGTTCGAGCCCGTGCACGGTTCGGCACCGCCGCTGGCGGGCAAGGGGATCGCAAACCCCATGGCCACCATTCTGAGCGGCAGCTTGATGCTTTCCGCCCTGGGGCTCGACGCCGCCGCTCGGGCGGTGGACCGCGCCGTGTCCCGCGCGCTTGCGGATGGAAAAACCACACCCGACGTCGGAGGACAAGCCACAACCGCCGAGGTGGGCTCCTGGGTTCAGGAATCTGTCACGCACGCGGTGTGATCCGGTCCACACATCCGTTCTTCACAGATATCGCTTGAACCGCTCTCCCCGTACAGACATATTCCAACGCACGAGAACAACGACATACTCTCAGAGTTCGGAGATCACCCCATGAAGACCCAGGGTAAGCAGACGGACGTCGTTTTCCTGTCAGGCGTCCGTACGGGGTTTGGCAAATTTGGTGGCACGCTCAAGCATCTCTCGGCCACGCAGCTCGGCGCGATTACGGCACAGCATGCCTTGGAACGGGCACGCGTGGACGTGCAGGATGTCGATCACGTCGTGTTTGGCAACGCGCAACAGACCTCGGCCGATGCGATCTATTTGGCGCGTCATGTTGGGCTGCAAGCCGGATTGTCTATCGAGACGCCTGCGGTGACCGTCAACCGCCTATGCGGCTCAGGCTTCGAGTCCATCATTCAGGCGAGTCAGCAGATTCTCCTGGATGAGTCACAGGTCGTTCTCGCTGGGGGCACGGAATCGATGAGTCAGGCGCCGCACGTTGTGCGAGGCGCCAGGTGGGGCATCCGCCTCGGGCCCGCAGCCCAGCTCGAGGATTCCCTGTGGGAGGCGCTCACCGATCCGCAATGTGGTTTTTCCATGGCGGAGACGGCGGAAAACCTCGCGGAGAAGTACAAGCTGACACGGGACGAAGTCGATCAGTACGCGCTCACCAGCCAGCAGCGGGCATCCAGGGCATGGGAGGATTGCGTTTTTGAACACGAAGTGATTCCCGTACACATCAAGGACCGCAAGACGAAGGCGATGGCAGAGTGGCGCGCCGACGAACATATCCGGGCCGACGCCACGCTCGAAGGGCTTGCCTCGCTCAAACCGTACTTCAAGAAGGACGGCTTGGTCACGGCTGGAAACGCGTCTGGCATCTGCGACGGAGCGGCAGCGACGGTAGTAGCGCGCGAGAGCTATGCGGCGCGCCACAAGCTGGAACCGATCGGCCGTCTGGTGGGATGGGCTGTGGCGGGGGTCGAGCCAAAGTACATGGGAATCGGACCGGCTCCGGCAGCGCGCAAGGCCCTGGAGAAAACCGGACTCTCGCTGGGCGACATGGACCTCATCGAAGTCAATGAGGCGTTTGCTCCGCAGTATGTGGCGGTTGAAAAGGAGCTCGGTCTGGATAGAGAGCGGACGAATGTCCACGGTGGCGCGATTGCCATAGGGCACCCACTCGCGGCCAGTGGTAGCCGCATTACGATTCACCTCTTACACGCGCTTCGCCGAGCGAAAAAG
>JBFHWR010000076.1:0-12839 GCA_041599395.1 Gemmatimonadales bacterium
CGTGGCGAATGCGATAGAGAAGGGGATCGCGCATCAGCATGTTGGGCGATGCCATGTCGATCTTGGCTCTCAAAACATGCGCGCCGTCCTCGAATTCGCTCGCGCGCATCGCGTGAAAGAGGTCGAGGTTCTCGCGCACGCTGCGCTTGCGATATGGACTCTCGGTTCCCGGCTGCGTAACCGTACCGCGTTGCTCGCGTATCTCGGCCTCGCTTGAGCTGTCGACGTAGGCGTTCTGTTCCTCGATGAGCTGCACCGCGTACTGGAACAGGCGCTCGAAGTAGTCCGAAGCGTGGTAGAGCCGGTCACCCCAATCAAAGCCAAGCCAGTGAATGTCGTGCTTGATTGCCTCGACATACCTGACGTCCTCTGACGCGGGGTTGGTGTCGTCGAACCGGAGGTTGCACGTGCCTCCGGCATTCTCCAGCGCGATCCCAAAGTTCAGGCAGATGGCCTTTGCGTGGCCGATATGCAGGTAGCCGTTCGGTTCCGGAGGAAATCGCGTCGCGACCCGGCCGCCGTACTTGCCGGTCAGATTGTCCTCGGCAATCATCGCTCGGATGAAGTCGGGCGGGGCGGAGCGCTTCTGTGCGTCTGGGGTGGGCACGGGATCGTGGTGGCGGCGTGGCATGAGTATTCGGACGGATTCAGACTTGGCTCGTTACGCTCTCTCTACCAAACTCGCAAGTTGGACCAGTTCCGTCGAGTGGGGTCTGACACGGGCGAGCCGGACGCGGAGCGCTGCCACTCTCCACTTCTAACTATCGTAATAGAGGTAGAACTCATACGGGTGCGGTCGCAGCCGAAGCGGTTCCACCTCGTTCTCCTGCTTGTAGGCGATCCAGTTTTCGATCAGGTCCTTCGTAAACACATCCCCCTGCAGCAGGAACTCATGGTCCTGTTCCAAGGCAAGGAGTGCTTCCGGCAACGACCCAGGCGTGTGTGGAGTGCCGGCCAGCTCGTCTGGCGTCATTTCGTAAATGTCACGATCCAGCGGCTCCCCGGGATCGATGCTGTTGTTGACCCCGTCGAGCACGGCCATGAGCATGGCGGAGAACATGAGATAGCCGTTACAGCTCGGGTCAGGGCAGCGGAACTCGAGACGCCGAGCCTTGGGATTGGTCGAGTACATGGGAATCCGTACCGCCGCTGATCGATTGCGCTGCGACATGGCAAGGTTGACCGGCGCCTCGTACCCCGGCACCAGCCGTCGATACGAGTTGTTGGTCGGGGCGGCGAACGCCAGGACAGCACGTGCGTGGTGCAACAGACCTCCGATCGCGTGGAGCGCAAGCTCGCTCAGGTGAGCGTAGCCATCGCCGGCAAACAGCGGCGACCCGTTTTTCCACAACGAGAGGTGCGTATGCATGCCGCTGCCGTTGTCTTCGAAGATGGGCTTGGGCATGAACGTGACCGTCTTACCATGCCGCTTTGCAATATTCTTGATGATGTATTTGTACCACATGAACTGGTCCGCCATTTTGAGCAGCGGCGCATACTGCATGTCGATTTCGCTCTGACCGGCGGTTCCTACCTCGTGATGGTGCGCCTCAACGGCGATGCCGATCGTCCGCATCGCGTACACCATCTCTCCTCTGAGATCGTGGTACGTGTCGGTGGGGCTGACGGGAAAATAGCCGCCTTTGTAGCTGGGCTTGTAGCCAAGGTTGGGCTCCTCGAATCGCGCGGTGTTCCAGGCCGCCTCAACCGAGTCGATCTGGTAGAAGCCTCGGTGTTGGGTTTGCTCGTATCGGACTTCGTCGAAGATGAAGAACTCCGGCTCCGGGCCGATGTAGCATGTGTCCGCCACACCGGACTTCTTCAGGTACTCTGTGGCCTTGCGGGCGACGTGTCGCGGATCCCGGGTATAGTCTTCTCGCGTGACTGGATCGACGATGTCCGCAATGACGCTCACGGTCGGTTCCTTGAAGAAGGGGTCGATGCAGACCGTCGAGGCGTCCGGAACCGCGAGCATATCGGACACATGAATTCCCTGCCATCCGCGAATTGAAGAGCCGTCGAACCCAACGCCGTCAGTGAAGGTGTTTTCGTCCCAGGTGTCAATGGGAAACGAACAGTGCTGCCAGGTTCCGAGCATATCCGTGAACTTGAGATCGACCATTGCGGCATTGTGTTTACCCGCAAACGCAAAGAACTCTTCCGGCGTCATCGTACCCATCTCCTTCGCCACGAGCCTGATTGGGGGGAAGCGTGAATTGTTCGGCCGTCGCGTCGGCCAACTGGATTAGCCAACCGGCACCGCAGCCCATGCTGCGGAACGGCCTAAGAATAGGGGTCCTTGGCGTGACGTCAATCCTCCGAGTGGCCCCACAGATCACCGACCGTAAACCCTTCCGGAAATGGATCGGTGGGATCCAGCACGAACTGGTTGATCCCGGTTATCCAGGCCGTGCCGCTTATGGTCGGCACGACGCCCTCCCGATCCCCTACGTACGCGGTCCGAAGGAGACGTCCGGTGAACAGCGTTCCGAGAATCCCTTCATGAACGAAGTCCTCCTGTAAGCCCAATTCCCCCTTCGCGTGGAGCGCGGCCAGTTTGGCGCACGTCCCCGTGCCGCAGGGCGATCGATCGATGACGCCCGTCCACGTCTCCGGCCGATTCCAGTCCAAGGTGCCGGTGGACACGACGACGACGTTCTTCCGGCTTGCCTGGGGGTGTGTAGGTGGCCCCGAGAGTTGCGCGATCGTCACCCCGGAGATGTCGGAGTTGTTAGGGTGCACTGCGGGAAGCTGTTCTCGTGCCGCGGCCTTGATCATCTCCCCGATCCGCACGAGGTCCCGCCCCTCATCCGGGGTGAGATGGAGACCGAGGGGTTGAGCGTCGGCAATCACGTAAAACATCCCGCCGTATGCGACATCGACCACCACCGTCCCGATTTCAGGGACTTCGACCGGGGCGTCCAGGTGAACCGAAAACGCTGCCACATTTTCGAAGGTGACGTTTCGCGCCTTCCCATGCGCCACGTCCGCCCGCACCGCTATCAGCCCGGCGGGGCTCTCCAAGATCAGCTCCGTAACGGGCTCGCGAACCGGCACCATACCGGTTTCGATCAAGACGGTTGCGACGCAAATGGTGTTGCTCCCCGACATGGGTGGGTACTCGGCCTGCTCCATGATCACGAATCCCGCGTGCGCCTCCGGATGCGTTGGAGGGAGAATCACGTTACAGCAGAGGGCCGGGTAGCCCCGCGGCTCCCGGAGCATCAGCTTGCGGAGGTGGTCCCGATGACTCTCCAGGTAGGCCTTTTTCTCGAACATGGTCTTCCCCGGAACGTCCAGGACGCCCCCAACGATCACTCGCCCCGGCTCCCCGGCCGCGTGAGCATCCACTGCCGTGATTACACTGGCAAGCTGCATGCGCTCGCCCTCGGTCCTGGATCGATCATCAACAACATTTCACGGTCGCGGTCCGACCGGCCCCTTGCGTTGCTTCCGGCTGTGACTAATTCATTACGCACTGTGGTTCGTCAATCCTCCTGGCTCGATCCGTTCGTCCGCGTCGTGATCGGACTCGCTCTGCTCCAACCTGTCGGCGTCCCCGTGGCGGCGCAGCAAGACTTCACCGAGCTACGCGGTCTCCGCCGCAAGCTGGTCCAGCTATTCGTCTTCGGCCGCGAAACCAATCCCCTGGGCGTCCGACGCGACGACACACCCGGGGCCCTGTTCGAATTCGTTGATCAGGGGGGACACTTCACCCCTTCAGCGCGCGCCAGCAACGGTACGCTCATCAATTTCATCGAAAACGCTGTCGCAAAGAATCTCTCCAGCACACCGTTCAGCTCGACAAACAGCGGCTTTACCCTCGCCTTCGAGGACGGGAATCCCGTACTCAGGCGCCAGCCACCTGGACCCATTTTCGCCGAACGGGCTCAAACGCTCGGTGCCGGCCGTGTCTTGGTGGGATCGACCTTCAATGCCTTCAACTTCAAGAACCTTCGGGGAGTGAGTCTCGATCGGTTGCGCCTCAACTTCACGCACGTCAATGTGGACTTTGCGGGCTGTGATTCGCTTGCCAGGGGCGACTGCACACGATACGGCATTCCCGCAGTCGAAAACGAGTTCATGCAGGTAGACATCGATCTGGATATCCAGGTCAACACCTTGTCGCTCGTCGTGGCCTACGGCCTGTTTGACCGGGTCGACATCGGCGTGTCAGTGCCCATCGTCTTCACCTCGCTCCGCGGTCGCAGCCAAGCACAGATCATCCCCTTTGGCGGCGCCGTGGCAGCACATTTCTTCGACGGTTCTCCAACCGACCCTGAGTTGATCTCCGACCCCAACGTGATCGATGGCTCCGCATCCGGGCTCGGGGACATTGCGGCCCGAATCAAGATCGCGGTCGCTCAATCTCCGTCTGCACAAATTGGCCTCGTTACCGAAGCACGGTTCGCCACCGGGAGTCTCGAAGACCTACTGGGATCCGGCCATTTTGGACTTCGGGCGTTTGGCATTGTCTCGTCGACCTTCGGAGCGTTCTCTCCACACGCGAATCTGGGGTACTTCTATCGCTCGGGTGAAAGTCAGAACGACGCCGTCCTGGCAACGTTGGGGTTCGATCAAGCGATCACGCCTTGGGCAACGCTTGCACTGGATATCGTCTCGCGATTTCAAATTGGCTCCGGCGCCTTGCCGATTCCCGAGCCGGTCGTGATTCAGGAGCCGTTTACCCGAGTCGTTGAAGCCACGACGATCCCGGACATGCGCGATGATTTGGTGGATGGATCTGTCGGGTTCAAGTTCGTCACACCCTCAGGCATCACGCTCGTGCTGAATTCGCTCTGGCCGCTGAATCGGGGCGGCCTTCGCGCAAACGTGGTGTTTACAACCGGCATCGAATACAGTTTCTGAAGCCTGTCTCACCTCTCGTAGCTGATCCTGAAGATCTCGCCCCGAAATATGTCGCTCACGAACACGCTGCCGTCCGGCCCCTCGATGATATCCAGCGGATTCCCGTTGTTGGGGAAGTCGTAGACCGCAAGATCGTCAAACGTCGGCGGCGTCGCATCGAGATCGACTACCTGTACGCGTTTGGCCCGGTCGCTCGGTCCGTGGGAAAACGTGTCTCCAAACAGAACCAGGAGCAGCTTCCCTCGATACGTCGGGGGAAACTGTGTGCCCTGGTAGAGCGCCATGCCACCGGGTGCGACGATCTGGGGCCAGACGTGCAGCGGCGCGACGAAGTCAGGATCTGACGTTGCGCCAAGCCACGTCGGCCAGCCGTAATTACCTCCTGCCACGACGCGGTTCAGCTCGTCATCCCGCTCAGGCCCGTTATCGGTCGAAAACAGGTTGCCCGCATCGTCGAAAGCCAGGTCAAAGCAGTTCCGGAATCCGTAGGCATAGGTGTACGAATTCGGGAACGGATTGTCCGCCGGGACGGTGCCGTCGGGATTCATCCGCAAGATCTTCCCCACGAGGCTGCTTGTATCCTGGACCCGGTCCACCAGGAACGCGTCACCGGTGGAAACGTAGAGCTTGCCGTCCGGCCCAAACGCAAGGCTCTCCAGCTGATGCCCGGCGGCGCTGGGAATCCCGTCGAGCAGCACGGTGAAGTCTTCGCCCCGGTTGTTCACGTCCGTAAAGCGTGCGACGGTGCCCGTGGCGCCGCTATCGGAGCGTGTGGCATACGTAACGTAGACATAGCTGTTGACGAGGTATCGGGGGTCGAACGCGATACCGAGCAGGCCGTTTTCCCCGCTCACCGGGAAGCCCCCGACCGTGTTTGTTTCCACCTCGGCAAAGGGCTCCGCCACTAGGCGTCCGGCCCGAACGATCCGCACTTTTCCGGATTGCAATTCGTTCACGAAAAGCCGTCCCGAGCCGTCTGGAGCAAACGCGAGCGACGTCGGGAGATCGAGACCGCTCGCGAAAACCTCCACGGCAAACCCGTCCGGCACCGTGATCGGCGGCGGCGGGGAGGGGAATGTCGGAATCTCCCCACTGCCCTTGCACCCGACCGCCAGCAGAACCGACAGCGTCAAGGTCCACGACGTCGTCGCGGGAGTCGGCTGGTTGGTCTGTCTCGCTTTCAACCGGTTCATAGGTGTGCCTGGCGTCTCAGCTCGGAGGGGACACGACCGATCGGATTGCGGAGGCTACCGGATCGAGACGATCGTCCAGCCACGCTGGCCGCGGGCAAGCGTTGCCTCGAACGCCGTGGTGTTCCGCTCGAGGCGCCGGCCTTCAATCGTCTGCCGAAAGCGTGTGCGGGCGCGTTCGCCGGTCTGCTCGATGACCTCGACGTTGTCGACTGAGACCGTCAGGTCACCAAGCGCGAAGAGGTCGCGCCACGCCCGTTCTCTCTCCGGCGGAATGCCCGGGTAGATTCGCTTGATGCGATCCATGTCCCTGGCTGAGAGGGCTGCCACGTATTCACGGATTGCTGCCTCGATTTCCGGGGTTGCGTCATCCGGTGCGGCCCGTGGCGGCTCCACAACAGGCGTTTCGACCACAACCGCACGGGAGGCGGACTGCCCGCCGCTCGACGCCTTGATCGAGGCCCTCCCAGCCGCCACCGCCGTCATCACCCCCTCCGACGTCACCGTCACGACCGCCGGATTGGTTGTTGTCCAGGAGACTGGATAACCGTCCAGTCGGTGACCGTCTTGGGCGAACAGGCTTGCCGTGAGCCGGACAGTTTCCCCTATCGCAAGGGGCGCGTCAGCCCCTGATACGGTCATGCGTGCCACCGGAATCCGGCTGACGATGACGGTCGATTCCGCCGACTTCCCATCGATCGTTGCCGAGATGACGGCCGTGCCCGCGCCGACCCCGGTGACAATTCCTCTGGTGGACACCGTGGCCACGGTGGAGTCATTGGTGGCCCAGGCGGCTCGCCGGCCGCGTACCGGCGTTCCGGTCGCGTCCACCGGCGAGGCGAACAGACCGATCGTCTCGCCAACCATCAACCGACGGCGGGGGGGAACGACGTTGACTGACGCCACGGTGCGGGGAGCGCGACTCACCGTCGCTGGTGGCGGCTGCTCGACGGAAACCACCACGGTCGCGCTGTGCGAACCGCTGCGAGCCGTAATCTGGGCGATGCCGGCTGCAAGGCCGGCGACCACCCCCTCGGGAGACACGGTCGCAACTGAGACGTTTGATGTCATCCAGTCGATGTCGGCGTCCCGCACGATCGCCCCGCCCGCATCGACCGGCCGCGCCTCCAGCCGGACTGCGGCACCAATCGAGATCGGCTCCTCGGGAGGGTCGAGCTGGATCGATGCGACCGTAGGACCTTGTGCAGCGGTCGCGGTCACGTCTGGCGCAACGCTGACGCCGGAGGCCTCGGACGTGGGCGACGATTCGCGCAGGAAGACCCACGATGTTGCCGCTGCCGTCACGATGACGGCGGCCGCGATCACCCACAGCATCGGGCTGATCCGGCGCGGCGGCGGACTCGCCACCGCCGTCGGTCGCTTGCGACCGTAGGGGATCGGACTGCTTGGTGTCCGGATCTTTGCGATCAACTCGGCGCTCTCACCCGTCTCGGCCAAATGAATGAGCCTGGTCCGGACAGGGTCGTCGTGCGCGAGACTCGGAATTCCGACAGCCGCGACAGCGTCTTCTACCGTTGGGAACCGATCGTTCGGGCTCTTGGCCAGCATGCGAAGGACGGCATCTGCCAAGTCCGGCGCGCAGTCCGGCCGCGCGTCCACTATCGGTGGCGGCGGTGTGTTCACGTGGGCCCACATCATCCCCATCAGCGTCGGGCTGGCGAACGGCGGCTTGCCGGTCAACATCTCGTACGCAACCGCCCCGAGGGAGTATTGATCGGAGGCGCCGGTCACGCGCTCGCCCGAGCACTGTTCCGGACTCATGTACGCCGGTGTCCCAATTGCCGCCCCGGTTGCGGTGAGGTTTGTGGCTTCGGTGACTTTCGCGATGCCGAAGTCGGTAACCACCGCCCAACCCTCGTTATCGATCATGATGTTGTCCGGCTTGATATCCCGATGCACCACACCACGACGGTGAGCATATCCGAGGGCCCCACCTACCTGCGAGATAATCGCCTGCACCATTTCAATCGGGAGTTGGCCGACTTCTCCAATGATCGACCCGAGCGTTCGGCCCTCGACGCATTTCATCACGAAGAAGAGCAGCTTCTTCCCCTCTTTGACCGCGTAAATCGGGATGATGTGCGGGTGACTCAAGGAGGCTGCGGTTTGCGCCTCACGTTTGAACCGCTCGATGGTGTCGTGCCCCTTGAGCAGGCCGGGCGAGATCACCTTGAGCGCGACCTTGCGATTCAGTGCGATCTCGTGCGCCAGGAACACACTGGCCATCCCCCCGGTGCCGAGCTCGCCTACGACATCGAACTCGCCAAGCGTTTCTTCCCGAAGCGACTCGAGCATCACGACCCCTGATACGTTCTCGCCGCAATGCGGACACAACGAGTCGTCGCTGACTATGGAGCGGCTGCACTGAGGACAAGCAAGACGTGTCGGCATACTCACAGGATCACTGAAGTGTCGCTATGCTCGCAATCCGATTGAACCGCGTGGCAACAACCTTGGGTCGCAGCCCCTGCGGATGGGAGCGCTGGGCGGCACTCGACTCCCGGCTCCCGGCTCCCACCAATATCTTCGGGCGTGCTCGAGAAACGTGCCCTAATCATACTCAACCCTCACGCCGGGCGTGGCCGAGCGGGCAGGCTCGCCGCTCGGTTCCCACACGCGGCGCGAGATCACGGCTGGGATGTCGAGATGCGTCTCACCGAGTACGCGGGTCACGAGACCGACCTTGGCGCGGCCGCCGCGGCCGACGGGTGGCCGGTGGTCATTGCAGTAGGCGGGGATGGCACCGTTCACGGCGTGGCAAACGGCGTTCTTCAGAACGGGGTACGAGGGACCGTTCTCGGCCATGTACCGATCGGTACGGGGAACGATTTCGCCCAGACGGTTGGACTCCACAAAGCGAGCCATCCCGAACGGAACCTCGAACGGATTCTCTCGGGAACAGTGCAGCTCATCGACGTTGGCCGTGTCCTGGACGAGTACTTCATCAATAGCTGCGGGGTGGGGTTCGGACCTGAAGTCGTACGACGCACATCCGACTTCGCACGTCTCCGTGGATTTACCCTGTACGTCGCTTCCGCCGTTCGTGCCTTCTTTGCGTTCAACCCGGTAAACCTTCGTGTGATTGCCCATGAACACCGTCAAGCGGGGCGCTTACTGATGGTCGAGGCTGCGATTGGCAAGACGGCAGGGGGAGGTTTCAAGTTGACGCCGGACGCAAGCCCCGACGACGGATTGCTCGACGTCTGCGTCATCGGGGATATCGCCAAGGTGCGGTTCCTTCGATACCTCCTGAGCGCACTTCGCGGCACCTTGTCGCGCCTCGATGCGGTGAGGGTATTTCAAACCACTCAAGTCACGATCGAGACCGACACCACACCGCTCCGGGTTCATTTGGACGGCGAACTCCGCACCACCGCGGAGCCAGTCATGACTGTACAGCTCGTTCCTGGGATCTTACCGGTGCTATGCGCGCAGAGTGAATCCGGCTGCTAGTCTCATTCGGGAACAGCTCCGGCCGGAGAGAGGTTGGGATGTCTCAGCCGCTGACGATTAGGCTTGCATCAGCTCAAAAACGAAAGACGGGCACCCGGAGGACCCAGCCGACGATGTTGTCATCCGGACCGCCGTTTGGCGGTTGCGGCTTATCAGGGTCGCCTCCTTTGAAGGCTTGGCTTACAACCACCGCCGCAGCACCTGTCAGGACGAGGGCCAGCCCGGCGGTACGCGCAGCATCAACTCTCCGTACGTCCACCCGCACAACCCCCTCTCTGGGCACGTCGATTCGCTGGTACAGATCCTGGTTGCCCAACATGCGGGACCCCTCGGCCGCCTTCACCGAGACGATTAACCGTTCATCGTTTTCGATCAGCCTCCCTTCGAGCAGGGACAGATTTATCCCGGTGCGGCTCCGCAACTCCTCCTGCGCGGGTGTCGAGAGCATGGCGCGAACGCCGGAGCCGACTGGAACCGTTTCGAGAGTGCCAGGCACGTACTTATAACAGCCGAGCGAGAAAGCGACGATGCCCGCGCTGACGATAACCCGCATGCTGTGTTTCCCTGCCGGTTTCACGTTACCTCCACTTCACGGCCGCAACCCACCTATGGTGGCGACGTGTTGGGATACAACGCGACCCGCTGGCCAGTGGCCGGCGGGTCGCCGCGTCTACTGATGGAGAAGCCACCGACATGTCGGTGGCTTCTCGACACCTCAAGAGCAGCCCGGGTTGTCGCTCACATTCGGATTCGTCTCAACCTCGGAGTTGCCGACAAAATACGCGCGCGCACGGCTCGTCAGATCCTCCACTTTGTTGGGGAACTGATTCGCCTGGCTCGCGTCTCGGTAGTTCCCATCTACGTAATCTCCGGGGACGTTGTTTTCCATCCACCGGCGGACGTCGTGCATGCGCCGTCCTTCGAGCCACAGCTCGGCCGCCCGCTCCGTCTTGAGGGCGGTGTACGCCTCCGCGAGGGTCGCGAACGGTCCCACGTCCGGCAGACTCAAGTCGGCCCGCCGAACGTTCATCTGGGCGGCGGCTTCAACTAAGTCATTTGCAACCAACGCCGCCTCGGCGCGAATCAGGCGCATTTCCCACCCGGACGTCATTGGAACACCTGAATCCCGGTCCGGGAACTTCTGCTGAGGATACCACGGCACGTTGCCACCAAACTTCTCGACCCCCGCGTCTCCCGTCATCGTCGTGATGGTGAAAGGCGTGCGAGGATCAGGCATGTTTTCCCAGTACGTGCCCCACGTGGTGTGCGCCCGATACGGCTCGTCTCCGTTCGCAAACATGATCCGGTTGTGCTGATCCTGATCTTGTTCCGAGTAGACCATCTCGAAGACGAAATCGTCCGGCACGCTTGCCGCGTCAGCAGCCGCATCGGTCCAGCTCCCCATGCCGTACGTGGCCAGGTTTGCCCGCACCGACGCGCGCCCGCCGCGAGCCGCGGTTTCAACCGTGCTGTTGCCGGCCGCAGACGCGATTGCCATGGCCTGTGTGAAGTAGCCTTCTGCTCTGACGAACGCGTTGGTATGCGGCTCGAGCCCGCCCCCATCGAACGTCACTTGGCAGAAGTTTTCACCGAGCAGACGGTTGGCAAACCCCGCATACATCAGCGCCTCTGCAGCCGGCCCGTAACTCGATATCGTCGGGGCCCCTTGAATCTCGGGAAGCACGCGCTCAAACCGGACGAATGCGTTTTCCGCAGTCCAGCGGGCCCGCTGTGCCGCGTTCCAATCACCCGTATCATCGTTGTCAAACCTTCCCGCCTGAATGTACGACGGGATACCGAAGCTGCCGGTTGAGCCGGCGGGGTTGACCTCGAACGTCATCGCCGCTGCCCAATACGTGATGTTGTCCATGGCGTCTGCCAGGTCACGCCTGGCACCGGTGACCACCGCCTGGTGCGCAGACAGGCTATCCAGAAATGCGTCCTGCGCACCACCCGGATTCGTCACGGTGGTATCGCACGCGAGAGCAAACCAGACGGCGGCCACGGGCGCCAGCATTCCCCCAAACCGCCGCGGCATACTCGATCTCTTCGTGTCGCTCATGATGTCATCTCTTTCCCTGATGATGGTCATGTTGCAAGCTCCGCATCAGAATCCGATCCGCAGCGACGCGGTGATGATCGCGGGCGGCGGAACGTGCTCGCTGATACTGCGATTCTGATCTGAGAGGGACTCCCGGGCGACCATTTCGGGATCGAAGATCCGGAGATCGCTGTTGAACCACCGGACGTAATTCTGCACCGTGAACGTGAGACTGGCACTTCGCGTCTGCGGTAGCGCCCATTCCATCGGAATCCGTAACGTGACATCCCGTAGCTTGAAGAAATCCTGCTTGAACCACATCACGCCGAAATCGAAATTCGCCGGAATGCACTCCACGCGCTGTCGAGCGGTGAGCTGATCGCTCTGGCCGGCATCGATCAGGGCAAACGCCGCGTTACACGTGGGCCAGCGGACCGACCTGCTCAGCGCGTTGCCGGATGCGCCGTCCTGGATCCACGCTCCGCCCTGATACTCCCCTCGCGCCGACAGCTGCACGCCCTTGGGAAGCCGAATCGTAATTGACGGCGTGAACACAAACGTCGGCTGCTGCGGTCCGAAGATGTGATCCCGCTCGATGATCGGGTCGGCGATCTCATCCGGGTTGGTGATCAAATCGCCTCGCGCGGCCATGACCGGGAAGCCCACTTCGACCCAACCGCCGCCTGCGGCGAACGGCACTGCAAACTGACCAGAGGTTGTGTCGCCGAGGCTCAGCACCTTTGAATGGTTGGTGTAAATGTTCGCCCCGACATCGAGTCCGAAATTGAGCTGACTCACCACCTCGGCATTGACTGACAGTTCGACGCCCTGGTTCCGGATGACGCCGACGTTGGCCGCCTGGGAACTCAAGAACCCGTTGGACGGAATCTGCCGAACATTGAACAGCGCGTCGCTCGTGCGCTGCTGATACCATGTGAACTCGGCGGAGACTCTGCCGTCGAGCAGGCCCGCGTCGAGCCCCAGCTCGATCTCGCGCGTCTTTTCGGGACCGACATCGCGATTCCCGATATTGTCCGGGCGGAACGCAGGCTGGAAGTCGGAAGCGAGCGAACTCCAGGTGCGGATCGCGTCGAATGCGCCTGGCGCCCTGCCTGCAAACCCCAGCGCACCGCGAAGCTTGAGCTCGCCAAGCGTGGCAGGCCAGAAGTTCTCGTCAGAGATCACGTAGGACACGCTCGCCTTGGGATAGGCCTCCAGGCCGAGGTTGCTACCAAAGGCGCTGTTTCCGTCAACTCTGACGCCCC
>JBFHWR010000077.1:0-12820 GCA_041599395.1 Gemmatimonadales bacterium
CCCCAGCGCTGAGGGAACCAAGCCGCCATATCACCAGGCCGCTCTCATGGCTCCCGTCGTGAGACGCACTGACGAATTCGAGGCCGGCAGGCAGGGAGTCCACTAGCACCAGGCCGTCCACGGGAACGACATCGGGGTTCGTGACCCGCAGCGTGTAGCTGAGGGTGGAACCGGCGATCACTGAGTCCGGCAAACCGGCGGAGGGCGCTGGATGCAGTATTGGACGCATGGGACCCGTCCACAGGCTCGCAGCCGGAATTTCCCGAAGACTCTTGCTTACAAACGGACACATACCTGGCTCTGCAAGACGGGTCACGACAGTCGTGGTATCGTTTTCCCGGTTGGGATCGCCTCTGCTTCCGGCGACGACCGCCGTCATGACGACCGAGTCCGCCATTCCCCCGTGTACATACACCCTGAACACGAGCGAATCGACTGCTTCCCTGCTCAAGCCCCTCGATCTGAGATACAGCGACGGGGCCGTTCCCCACACTGTATCGCGAATCTCCCTCGCGCGGCGGGGCCCATGGTTGATGGTGCGCAGCGTGTACGTGATGACGTCCCCCTGTTCCGCGCACTGACTGGCCGAAAGCTCTACGGCGAGGTCCGCCGTGCGAGTGAAGGGGTCCGGCCAGATCTCGTGGATGGGGGGCAAGCAGGCCCACGGAAGCACCAGCAGGACGCCTAGCAGGATCCCCAAAACCGGTCCGCGCAACCACGGACGCGTGGCCACCGCGCCGGCTGGTGCCGCGGCCAGCACGAACGGTGGAAGAATGGCAGAACGGCAATACCCGTTGACTTCCCCGATCAGCTCGTCGACACTCCCCACGGTCGGCGGTGGAACGTCTACGAACCCGCGCAATGTTTCGTGAACCCGAGCGAGCGAACTGAGCTGACGGGCCGTGCTTTCGAGCATCCATCGGGGAACGGCGGGCAACGCCGTGGCCTTGTCCAACCACTCGGCTGCCGCTTTACAGTTGCCCAGGCCAAGATGGGCCTCGGCCATGGTGGCGTAGTGCCACCACTGCCCTTCGAGTTCACGCTTTTGGCTCGCCAGTTGCGGAAGTAGCTCCACGAGCTCGCTTCTAATGGCCTTGGCGTGGTCCCGCCGCTTTACCGGGCTCTGAGACGGCTCTCCACGCTTGCGCGCATCGTCATCTTCTAACCTCGCCAGCACATCCTGCACGTACGCGGCGTTGATGCCGTTGTAGCCGGCGTCGTTTTCAGGACCCAACAGATGACCCCGGAGGTAGTATCCAAGCGACTCCTCCAGATGGGACCGCGCGTTGGTGACTTGCCACAGCCGCTTGGCAATTGCCCCGGCAAGTCCAAGCGTTTCTTGGTTCGTACTCTCAGAGAGGTTCTCTCCCTCTTCGAGGATTCGGCGGGCGAGCGTGAGTGCGTCTTTGAGAAGCTGGGGTGATGCTGCCCCTTCGCGAGGCGTTTCGGCGGCTTTGTACGTGTAGAGCGCATGCCGCTGTGCTAATTCGACTTTTGTCTTTTCGGCGCGGACATTTTCCGGGTCGGCCACTTCGCCCTTGCGTGCACGATCCAACAGATCGCGGGCGATGTCGAAGGCACTCTCATCAGTGAGGTTACTCGCGAGATCGAGTACCTCCCGAAGGCCGACCTTCTTACCGCCCAGGATATCCCGGGCGAACCCGGCAAGCGCGTTCAGCTTGTCGGCCATATCGGTCCCAACATACGCGTCATGGCCACTCGCCAGTCCCGTGAGGACGAAGAGGAGAAATGCATGACTGCACGCCCATTCATCAAGCCCATATCACATGGGGTACAATACGTCTGGGAACAAAGTCGAGCCAGGGCACCAGCTATGTAAGACCGAGCGGTCTCGATGTGTGCGAGTGATTCGCCGAGTGGACACGGAGGAAAATCTCTCCGGCTTCTCATTGGTGATCGTCGTCAATCGCCTGGAACTGGCCCAGCGGCCTCTCACGCAGCGTCAGGGTCGCGCCTGTGCGGTCCAGCTCGTCAACTTCGTTGGCAAACTGGTCCTTGAACTTCCGGAATGCGGCATGAGACTTCCAGCGATCGACGGTCACATATCTGCCGCGGCGCTGGCGGTCGCGATACAGGCGCGTCCCCACGTAGCCTTCCCCCTGACAAAAAAGGCGAACCCATGGGCCGTCGGGCCCGTAAAACTCCCGAAACGACGCATCCTTTTGCGGATCGACGAAATACTCCCAGATGTACATGTACTCCATCATGACTCCGCGTACATCGCCGCGTGCAGACCGATCGTGCTCAAACGCCTAACGCACCTGCAGCCCGCTCATACTCCTCGGGCCGAATGTAGAGGACATACCCATACGTTCCCTTCCCGTCGGCAACTCCGCTCGACGCATACACGTTGACGTTCGCTGCCTTGAGGCGCTCATGGACACTCGCCAGCGCGCCGAGTTCATCATCACCTTGTACGAGCAGCGCGTGGTGCGGGCCATCCACCACCATCCCTGCTTTGACAGCAGCGTCCGTCAACGTGAGTGAATCCTCGGGAAAGAGGGTGAGTTGCGTCCTCTCCGGTCCCACAGGCACACCGGTCAGCGCAAGCAAGTTCACGCCCAATCTGGCGAGCTCCGACAGCACCCCGTAGGCCTCACCTGCTCGGTCGTTGATGGTCGTGTAGAAGTAGTCAACTCGAAGAATCCTGTACCCCATACCACCACCTCCTCATTTGAACCTGACGACGTACTCTACAGAATCTCCGATGTCGACGTCAGGTCCGTCAATGGCAAAACCGCCCCGCGGGACTACCACATGGTTCCGACACTCGTGGTGTCCTGATTATGATTGGAGTATGGAATTACGGGGACTTTGCCTTACAACCGTCGTCGTGATCGCGGGCGCCTGCGCGGGCGACGGCACTGGGCCGCTTCGGGAAGACTTGGTGGCGAAATACGGACTGGAACCGCTGCCCTCCATGTCGTTCCCCACGGAAAATCCCGCGAACCCAGAACGGATCGAGCTGGGGCGCCTGCTGTTCTTCGATCCGATCATGAGCGCCACCAAAGACGTCGCGTGCGGCACCTGTCATCATCCCACGTTAGCCATGGCCGATGGTCGGGCGCTCCCGGCAGGGCCGTCCGGTGTCGGACTTGGCCCAGACCGGGTTCTCATGGATCCGGAGATGGTCTTGGAAGCCCGCAACAGCCCCACCGTCATCAACGCGGGATTCAATCAATTCTTTTTGCAGCAAACGGCGGATGGGTTCCTGTTCTGGGACGGTCGGAAACGGCGGCTCGAGAACCTGGTCACGCTTCCGCAACGCGAATTCAGCGAGATGCGGGGAGATGTATATCCCATCGAAGTGACGCTCGACTCCGTGCTCGCCAGGCTGCGCGAGATTCCCGAGTACGAAGGCATGTTTGCGAAGGCGTTCGACCGGCCGCGGGGCGCCGCAATCGACTCTCTCTCCCTCTCGCAGGCGCTCGCTCAGTTTGTGCGCTCACTCGTGGGTGACGATTCCCCGTACGACCGCTTTGTCGCGGGAGACCGCACTGCGTTGACCGAGCAACAGCAACGGGGCCTCGTCTTGTTTCACGAAAAAGGCAGGTGCATCGACTGCCATGCGGGCCCGATGCTCAGCGATTTCGATTTTCACGTCGTGGGAGCTCGCCAGGCTGGACCCGGATTCCAGACGACACCGCACGAGGACTTCGGCCGGTGGAACGTCACCCGTCTGGAAGGCGATCGCTGGAAGTTCCGGACCCCGTCGCTCCGAAACGTGGCCGTGACGGGTCCGTACACGCACGCGGGCACGTACGACACACTTCGCGAGGTGGTCGAGTTCATGGCGAACGGCGGTGGCGATCTTCCGGCCGTACCGCCCGGGCGCATCGAACTCTCACCAACAGGCCTCACCGATGGTGAGATCGTCGATCTCGTCGCCTTCATGGAGGCCCTGACCGATCTTCCCCCGGTTTCGGTCCCCGAGCGACTCCCGAGCGGTCTGACTCCACCGCAACCGTAACCGCCGGCGACTGCTTAGCGCGCGACGATCGTCGCCGTACCGCCGGGAAGATGCTCCGGATGGAATTCGATGAGCCGCGGCACCGCCGGGTCTGCTTCGCCGATCGCATTGCGGTACGGCTCGAGCACAAACGGCCGACTCTCCTCCGGGCGCTCCGCATCGCGGTTGTGCCCCCACGGCTCGATGGTGATTACATGTGTCCAACGGCTCGCGACACCGCTCGACGCGTCTCCATTCAGATCGAGTGGCAGGCTGATTCCGGCCGGTAGGACATATCCGAGGGAATCGGACAGGAAATCATCGCCTGGAAACCGCACGAACAGAGGAAACGCGCGCTCGAACGCCGTCACGCCCGAGAAGTACCCAACGCCCGTATCGTCGCGGGAATTGGCCTGACGGAACCCATCGGGTAAGAACTTGCCGTAGGAGACCCACACGGCCCCCGGCGCGCCATAATCCCTCACAACCCATCCCTCATACGCCCATCCTTCGGTGAGCGGCGCGAAGTCCTGATAGTATTTCGCGTCGAGCGTATCGACGCTTGGATCGAACAGCCAGATGCCGGCGTCTTCATTGTCATTCTGCCCAGAGCCCAGGTTGTCCGACAGCGTGGCGAGGATGTGGCGTCCGGGGTCTTCCTCGAGCGACATTCCCGCGGTCACGTACCGGTCAACCGCGAGCACCGCGAAGCCGTCGTTGAATCGCCCTCCTACCAGTTTGTGCGCGGACGGGCGGTCGTCGCTGTCGCCCGGAGGCTCGAGGGTGACCATGATGAACTCAGGGTCCGGACTGCCCACTCGCACTGACGTTTCGCCGGCAGTGGGTATCGGTCCCGCCGACCGAATTGTACCGTCGAGATCGATGACCCACGCATGCAACGTGCCGTCCGCGCTGGTATCCACGGACTCGAGCCGAGTGAGTTGGACGACGATATCTACAGTAGCCGCTGGGGGAACCGGTCCCTCCGATGAACAGCTGAGCACGCACACGGATAGCATCAGCGCTGAGCACCATTTCATCACGTGAAGATTGTGTCGCATGCTTCGAACGTCCCGGCCCACTAGCGGATCGTTGCGGTACCCCGTGGAACGAATTCAGGATGGTACTCGACAACGCGTCCCTCGTTGGGCGGCCCCTGGCCGAGCGGGTTGCGATATGGTTGGAGGAGGAAGGGCCGTTCGGCGAGCAGTGGCTCGCCCTTGTCCGACCTGGGTTCAATCGTGATCACGTGCGTCCATCGGCTTGCAATCCCGCGCTCGGCGTTCCCGTTCAAGTCAAACGGCAATGTGAGTCCGCAGGGAACAGGGAGGTTGTGGATGTTGGCCACCCAGTCATCGCCCGGCATGTCGACGGTATTGTCGGCGTTGACGTAGTCCTGCTGACCGGAAAAGACACCAAGCCCCGTGTCGTCCCGCATCCTCACATCCCTGAACCCGTCGGAAAGAAACTTCCCGTAAGAAATCCAACACTCGCTGGCCGTTCCGTAGTCGTAGACGATCCATCCCTCGTAGATCCAGCCAGCGCGCAGCGGAGACAGCTTGAGATAGTGGCTGTTGTGTTTCGTGGATGACGGCACCGGCGCAAACACCCAGAGACCTGCGTCTTCATAGGACGGAAAACTCAGCTCGGGATTGTTGCTCGGGGTGAACAGGGCGTGGTGTCCGGGATTCGCCTCCAGCTCCGACACGCCGGTGACACTCCTGACAATGCTCAGCTCCGCAGTGCCGGATTGGAAACTTCCGGCAAGCAGTTCGGCGACCGACGGCTGATTGTCCACGTCTCCCGGCGGTTCCACCGTAATCAGCAAGCTCGCTGGGTTTTCGATGGGGCTCACGACGGTCGCCGCGCCGTTTCCACCCGGCACGAAGCGGCCGGCCGAGATCGCATTGCCACCCGACCCGATCACCCACGCCTGGTAGCTTCCCTCAGATCCCGGGTCGAGCACTCTGAGACCGCTCAACTGCAATTGAACCGTGACGTCGCCCGGCTCCCCGGGTTCCGTCCCGCCACCTCCGCAGGAGACGGCGGGTGCCAGTGCACAGAGCAACGCAGCGACGGACCTTCTCTTCACCACGACCTCTCAAGAAGGCGTCCCCACCGGCACGCGGTCGATGGGGACGTCCGGGACACCCTTGCCAAACCTGCCGCTACTGACAGGCGCTTGTCCCTGTCAGGTTCTTGTTCGACAGGCACTCGCTGAACGAAACGGGGATGCAGGCGGCCCGTTTCGAGATGCTCGGATCGAGGTTGTCATCAGCCAGCGGCAACTCGCCTCGGAGGAACTGCACCCCTGGCAGAATGCCGCGATTCTCTTCGTCCCACCGGCGCAGATCGTGCATCCGACGGCCCTCGAGCCATAACGTCAAGTGACGCTCGTGATCGAGGTGGACCCATGCTTCATCCATCGTGGTGGCGGTGAGATCGGCGAGTTCGAAGAAATCACGAACCTCGTTCATCTTGTTCATGCCGCCGACCATGTCGTTGTTCCTGAGCGCCGCCTCCGCTTCGATGAGACGCATTTCCGTACCCTTGACCACCGGGATGTTGCTCCCTCGGTCCGGATATTTCTCCTGCCGCCAGTACGGCGTGATGCCGTCGGCACCGGACACGTTGCAGGTCATTGTCTGGGGGCAGTTCGTGTACGGGGCACGCGGGTCGGGCGGGTCGAAGCTCGCGATATACGTATCGAACGCCGACATCTCCTCCCGCTGATGCGTCTCCTCCCACATCTCATTGTTCTCGCGACCGGAGTTGTCCGAGTAAATCGCCTCGTACACGAAGTCGGTGGGCACCTGAGCGGCTTCCGCGACCGCGTTTGTCCAGTCTCCCAGGCCCACATACGCCTGGGCACGACCACCTCGCGCCGCCATCAACAGATCGTCGTCCCCAGCGCTGGTGGCCTGGGTGACGGCTGACTGGAGCAGGTTGAGAGCCCGTTGGAACGCCTCACTGTTGGGTTGGGCGGTTTCGTTTCCGCCTCCAAGCGGCGCACTGGCGCTCACGACGCCGAAACAGAACGACTCACCGATCACCCGGTTTGACAGACCGGCGAAGAGATAGGCCCGAGCTGTGAGCCGATTCCCATCGAACGCGTAGCCTTCGATGTCATCGCGCAGCCGTCTGATGCCATCTTCGGCAACCCAACGAGCCCGCTGAACACCCTCCCAAATCCCATCGACATCTTCGGCCTGGATGATGCCCATGCGGTAGAAGTTGGTGGTGTTGTAGCTCCCGCTCCCGGCCATGTCGTCCGACGCTCTCGCAATGACGAATGCAGTCCCGTCATACTCTTCGGAGAAATCGGAGGACATGCCGGTGACGATGGCGTTGACCGCCTCGATGGTGTTGAGGTCAGACTCCAGAATCGCACCGGGGTTCTGCACATTGAAATCGCATCCCGCGACCGCCATCACCCCGGCCAGCAGCAGCGGGGTGAGCCGGTCGTACCGTCGTATATATCGAATAGTCCGAATCATTTTCGGTATCACCCCTTAGAAGTCCGCCCGGATCTTGAACACGATGTCTCGTGGAACCGGCATGTTGTAGTAGCTGTAGCGGAATCCCACACCGGCGCCGGAGGAGTTGGACCCTGCTTGGTTGGGATCCTCCACTGCCTCAGGATCGAGCCCACGGAAGTCGGGCGCAATCAAGAACAAGTTCTTGCCCGACACGCTGACGGTGATGTTCTTGAACTGCGGCAACCAGCGTTCCGGCAGCCTGTACGACAGCGTGACGTGACGGAGGCGGAAGAAATTCGCTTTTCTTCCCCAATCGATGAACGTCGGAGCATTTGCGCACAGCGCCTGTTGCTCGGCGGTCAAGTTCCCGACGTCACCTGCCCGCACCCGCTGGCGCACGCCGACGCACTCCGGCCACACGTTGCGGCGCACGGTCTGACGCGCCGTACCCAGACTGATGTAGTGACCGCCCTGGCCTTCACCCAACGCATCGAGCGTGACACGCCGATTGAGCGTCAGTCTCGTGCTGATGCCGTACGACCACACCGGCATGTTCGGGCCGAGGTAGCCGCAAGCATCCGGATCGCTGTCGAACTCTGCGCGATTGTCCGGCACCGAGCACCGGTCAATGGCGCCGTCCCCCACGGCAGTCGGGTCCTTGAGCTTGGGCCCAAACAACGCGGGTACCGGGAAGCCCTCTCGGACGTCAACCGCAGCGGAACCGCGGATCGGCAGGATCTCGCCACCGAGGTTTTCGGCGTTGCTCTTGTTGTTCCCGTAGCGGAGCCCCAGTTCCCAGTCGAGTTTGGGCATCGCGATGGCGACAACATTGAGCGCCACCTCGTGGCCACGGTTTCTGATTGTGCCGACGTTACGGAGCTGTTGGGAGACAAACCCCTGCGATGGCACCTGCTGGACTCCAACAAGCGCGTCAAACGTCTTCTGAGCATAGTACGTATACTCGAAGGACGCACGGCCACCGAACATCGTGCCTTCGGCGCCGATCTCGAACTCACGTGTTTTCTCCGGTCCCAGACCAGGATCGCCCGGGTTGGACGGTGTCACGCCCGAGTTTCCGTCGTCGCCCGCAATCGCATCCCAGGTTCGCGTGGCGTCAAACGTACCAGGCGCCCGCCCCGACCAACCCACGGCGGACCGGAGCTTCAGCTCGTCCCACCAGACCGGCCAGAAACCGTTGTCCGAAATCAGATAGGACGCCGAAAACTTGGGATATGCCGCGAGACCAAAATCTTCGCCGAACGTGCTGAAGCCGTCCCAGCGAATACCTGCCGTCAGGAATAGCTGGTCCCAAATTCCAACCATCTCCTGGAAGAAGAACCCGCCGCTCGTGAGGTCGACGATCCCCTCGGCGGCCGACGTGAGCGCTGCCGCGTCAATGTCCTTCTTGGCACCAGGTAGTCCGAAGTCTTCGCCAAAGGCATTCAGGCGCCGTGTCTGCTGTTCATATACCTGGCCGCCCCAGGAGAAATTGGAAACGACGTTGGCCCCGAGACGCGCTTCCCAGGTCCCGGCATAGTCAAACGTCAAGTTCCGGCTCTGGTAGGTGTCATTTTCGCGATCTCCTGCGGGTACTCGGAAGTAACCGAACGGCCGCTCCTCCGAGTATTCGGACCGCTGCCAGTCCAGGCCGACGTTGAGCCGCTGGCGGAAGCCAGGGATGGGAACCCACGAGGTCTGGACACCGGTCACAAAATGGTCGACCGACTGATTCAGCCGCATGTCCAGAATGAGCGCGTCATTGTCGGCCGGGGTGTAGCCGTTCTCCCGGCGGAACGCGTTCAGCAAGAATCCCTCGGCATTGTCGCCGTCCGGGATCCACTTGATGTCGCGGTGCGAATACGAGCTGTTGTACCGAATGTCCAAGCTCGGAACGGGCTTGAAACCGAAGTTGCCACGGACGCCCCACTCGTCACTCCCCTGCGGCGCGATCACCCCCTCTTCGCTCGTCCACCGCCCCGAAATGAAATAGTTGGTCTGATCGGTGCCGCCTCTGACCGAGAGGTTGTACCGCTGCTTGTGCCCGTTTCTGAGGAACGATCCATCCGAAGGACACCCCTCGGGATCGGCCTCGCGGCAATCATTGAGGAAGAGCCCGGTGGCCGCATAGTCCTGCGCGAGCTGTGCCAGTTCCGCGCTGCCGGCCTCGTCTGCCGTGGGGAGAATGTCGTCGCCTACCTTAGGCCCGACGTGTCCGAGCGTCTTGACCCCCTGCTCCATCGAAAACGACCACGCCGGCGCGCCCGAGGTGCCCCGCTTGGTGAAGATCTGGATCACGCCCGCGCTCGCCTCGGTCCCGTACAGCGTCGTGGCGGCCGCACCCTTCACGACTTCGACCCGCTCGATATCCTCCGGGTTGATGTCCTGCGAGGGATTGATCGAATTGCCAACCTCGTCGCTCTGCGGTGCGAAGTTGGAATTGAGGCGCACGCCGTCTACGTAGATGAGCGGCGTGTTGCTCATCATGACGGAGCTGGTCCCCCGAAGTTGGATGGTGGACGCACCGCCTACCTGACCGAAGCTCCCCATGACCACCGCACCCACGGCGCGGCCCTTCAGGACCTCGTCGAGGCTGCCTACCGGCGCGACTTCGATGTCGGCCGCGGAGATGTTGGAGACGGCGTTGCCGATCTCGCGGCGCCGGACCTCACCTGCCGTTCCGGTCACGACAAGCTCATCGAGTTCGATGGCGACGCGGCGCAAGGTAAAATCGAGAGTGGCCAACTGGTTGGCCCCGACCTCAACCGTGCGTGTGAGCGCCGAGTAGCCGACCGCCAACACCCGGATGCGCACTTGTCCGGCGGGGACATCTTGTAGCTGGAAGGTCCCGTCGTTCCCGGAGCGCGCTTGATTCGTGGTACCAACCACCTCTGCGCGCACCCCGACCAGGCGGTTGCCGGTCACGGCATCTGTCACCGTGCCGCGCACCGAACCGGTTTGCTGGGCACTCGCCGGCAGTGCCGTTCCCAGCGCGAGCGCAAGCGCACCGGCGAGAAGCGGCAAACGGCGGCCCACCGAGTTCACGAATCGTCGATACATGCGGTACCCCCTGTATGCAGGTAGTGAGGGCGTGTAAGCGGATCTCATGCGTCCATCTGCTGAAGCGGCGTATGGGTAGCGTGAGGAGCGCCAGAAAGTCGTCATATCCATCGGTGCGTCGCAGGCGGCCCCCGGGTGAGGCGAGGGGTGGCCTGGCTGATCTGCTTAGTTCCGATTCAGAGGTCGCGCAGGGACGCGCCAGAGATCGCTGAAAAGTTGTGCGCGTGGCCCCGGGCGTCAAGTGCAACCGCATGAAGCAGCGCTGGGGCGATCGACCACCGCAACGGCCCGTCCGCCAAACGGTCCTGTCTGGAACAAATCGGTCACCTCGTGCCGTTATCACTTCATGCGCCCTCTTATGCGCCCTCCCGCCTTCCTTCCGTGTGCCAGCATCGCCGTGCTACTCTCATGCGCATCGGACAGCGCGGACCCGACCCGCTCGTTTGACCTGACCTGCAACCTCCCCGAAAGCGACTTCTTCTTTGCAGGCGCGGCCCGGGACGGGATCCCGGCAATCGCCTTCCCGGACTTCGTTCCAGGACGGAACGCCGACTTTCTCGACGCCGACGAGCGTGTGCTAGGGGTCGTGTTGCACGGGAAGGCTCGAGCGTATCCCCTCTCCATCATCTGGTGGCATGAGATCGTCAACGACTTCATCGACCAGGAACCGGTCGCGATCACCTATTGCCCGCTCACCGGATCCGGAATCGCGTTCAACCCAACGGTCGAAGGGAAATTTCGGGTCCTCGGGGTTTCAGGCCTGCTGTATGAAAACAACCTGACCATGTTCGATCGTGAGACCGAAACCCTGTGGAATCAGATGCTCTTGGGCGGAGTCTGTGGGCCCGACCGCGGAACCTCGCTCGAGCGGATCCCGGTCGTCGAAGCAACCTGGGGGTACTGGAAGACCCTGCACCCCAATACGACCATCATCACCACTGACACCGGTTGGAACATGCCGTATGGGATCTACCCGTACGGCAATTACGCTCAGATCAACAACCCCACGACGTTGTTTCCATCGTCGGCCTACAATCCAGTGCGGCCGCCAAAAGAGCTCGTCCTGGGCGTTCACCACGGGACCGACGCCGCGGCCTACCCCTTTGGTGTGCTGGAGGACATGGGGGAAACGGTTGCGCTCAACGAGAGCGTGGGCGACCGACCGCTCTTGATCACGTTCAAGGCATTTGATTTCACGGCCATGGCCTTCAACCGGGTGGTGGACGGCCAGGAGCTGACCTTCACGGTCGTCGACAGCATCGCCGTGCAGTATCGGGACGCCGAAACCGG
Organism: Gemmatimonadales bacterium; assembly: GCA_041599395.1. GTDB lineage: Bacteria > Gemmatimonadota > Gemmatimonadetes > Gemmatimonadales > GWC2-71-9 > JBFHWR01. The sequence goes on from JBFHWR010000077.1 coordinate 11,797, forward strand.
CTCCACCTGGAGCCGCAGTGGCGAAGCCTTGGACGGACCGCTGGAAGGGGCTCAACTCACGCTGTATGAAGACGCCTACGCCGTGTATTGGTTTGCGTGGTCGATCTTCTACCCCGCCACGGAACTGTTTGAGGGAAGTAGGGAGTAGGGAGTACGGAGAAGGAGCGAGCGGAAGCCCCAGCGCAGCACCCAGCGCTCGTCAAAACATTCGCGTCAAGATGATATCGTAAAAGCTTCCGTCCACGCTGTCCGCCGCTGACAGGTTCTCCGGCGTCAGAATCCAGTCGAAGTCGCTGACGAACGTGAGGGAGACCTCATTGAACCGAATCGTGTCGCCGCGTTTGATCCAGCTCCCCGCCAACCTTGCCGTGAAGTCGTTGCCCCTCGTGGTGATCGACGCCGGCATGAACAGCATGCCGTCCACGATGCCGCCCTCTCGCATCACCAGGTCGAGCATCGCGCCAACTGCCAAGGCGTCCTCGTCGATCGCCCCGGTAATGAGCCACTGCGTCGCTTCGTAATCCAATGTGTTGGCCACCACTGGCTCCGTCCCACGGCACCCAAGCCCGAGGACTAAAAGCCCGCTCGCCACGACAGTGATCATCAGTCGGATGAATCGCATACCAACCCTCGGCGAATGGCTGAGCCCATTTTCCCCCGGAGCCGCCACCGCCCTCACGAATACCGCGCGGTCCGGCCGTTGTCTACCCTGGGGCGACCGGTCTGCGCGTCTGCCGCCGGCGCCGCGGCACGGATCTGACGCCGATCAGCGTCTCGAGAAGGATCCCGTAACGTCCTGGCCGAACGACCGCCACTCCGCCGCACTCACATGTTCGTTGTTCCAATAAAAGTACCTGGTACCGGGACCGAGGATGTACGTGTTGTTGTCGAATCGGTTGTTCCGGGTCTTGAAATACGAATCATCCCCAACTTGCTGGATGAGACCGGTCCCGCCCTCCGACATCGTGACCACGTTGTCGTGGACATAGAGGTTCGTGGTCTCGTGCGGACCGAACAGACCATC
>JBFHWR010000078.1:0-12800 GCA_041599395.1 Gemmatimonadales bacterium
CTGCGGAACTTCAGAATGTCGGTGTCGGCCGCGGTGGTCTCGTAACCCACGAACCGTTGGCGTTTGCGTGGCGTCACGGTGGTCCATTTCCCGCGTCGCGTTGTGATGACCGTCGGCGCGTGTCCTCGGACATCGAGCCGCGCCGTGCCTGGCGCCGCGCTCACGCCGCGGGACCGCTCACGCTGCTTCGAGAGCGCCGCCTCGAACCCGGCCTCGTCGACCGACCATCCCCGTTCCCGTGCAATCACCTCCGTCAAATCGATGGGGAATCCAAACGTGTCGTAGAGCTTGAATGCCTCGTCTCCCGGAATTACGCCAGCCGGCCCACTCATCAGCTCATCGAGACGCTCGAGACCGTCCTCGATTGTTTCGAGAAACCGTTGTTCTTCGGCGCGGGTAACCTGCTGGATGTCTGATGACTTCTCTGCCAGCTCGGGATACACTCTGCCCATTTGCTGCACCACCGCCTCCGTGAGATGCACCAGCGTGGGCTCACGGCGGCCCAGCATGTACGCATGCCTGACGGCCCGGCGCAGGATCCGCCGCAACACGTACCCACGCCCGTCGGCCGACGGATACACACCATCCGCCAGGAGAAACGCCACGGCCCGTGCGTGGTCTGCGAGCACACGGAGTCCAACGCCGCCGATGCCGGGATCGTAGCGCGCATCGATCACCTCTTCGGCGCGGTGGATGATGTCCATGAAGAGGTCCGTGTCGTAATTGGACCGGACGTCCTGCATGACCGCGGCAATGCGCTCGAGCCCTGCACCCGTGTCAACCGACGGCGCAGGCAACGGCGTGCGGCTCCCGCCCTGTTCTTGGTCAAACTGCATGAACACCAAGTTCCAGATCTCCAACAAGTGTCCCGCCTCGCCGAGCGCTTCGAACTCGTGTTGGGGCAGGTCGCCTCTGCTCGAGGTGCGTCTCCGGTCGTTATCGTCCAGCATGAGGTCCACGAAGATTTCCGAGCAAGGACCGCACGGCCCGGTGTCGCCCATCTGCCAGAAATTATCGGTATCACCCAAGCCGTAGATGCGCTTCGTGCTGATGCCGGTGACCTCGTGCCAGAGGCGCCGCGCCTCGTCATCCGCATGATGAACTGTCACGTACAGGCGGTCAGGATCGATGGCGAGATACGCCTCGCTCGTCACCCATTCCCACGCGTAGTCAATCGCTTCGCGCTTGAAGTAATCTCCAAACGAGAAGTTCCCGAGCATCTCGAAGAACGTGTGGTGGCGCGCCGTGAGGCCCACCTGTTCGAGATCGTTGTGTTTGCCGCCAGCGCGCACGCATTTCTGTACCGTGACGGCGCGCGGAGGCTCTCGCGATTCGAGTCCCTGAAAGACGGCTTTGAACTGCACCATGCCGGCGTTGGTAAACAGCAACGTGGGATCGCCCAGGGGCACCAACGAGGACGACGCAACGGAAGCGTGCCCCTTCGATTCGAAGAACTCGACGAATGATTTCCGAATGACTGACGACAACATGTGGTAAAGCTAATATCCGCCCAGGGGACGCGGTACGGTTTACGGGGAGAGCCGGCTATGGGCGTGGCGCGTCGCGCGCCGTGCAATCCGCCTCGGCGTTCAGGATCTCCATCACCAGTTCGGTTGCATCTCGTCCGCGATATCCGCGCCGCGCGAGATATGTCACGAGACGCCTGAGCTTTGTCTCGCGGGGCACGGCACCGAGCTGCGCCGCTCGCTTTACGGCGAGCGCTCGAGCCTGGGCCGCGACGTCTACATCCTCGCCCTCGATGACGTCGGCAACGGCGTCTTTCGCGACGCGATCGGCCACGCCTTTCGCGAGCAAATCCGTGAGAATGCGTGGCGGTCCATGCCCGCGACTCAATCGCACTCTCGCGAAATGACGGGCAAACTCTGCGTCGTCCAGCAGGCCGCACGATTCGAGCCGCTCGACAACCTCACGGATCGCGGCCGCGGCGTGACCCTTGACCTTGAGCTTGCGGCGGAGTTCGGCGCAACTGTACGGACGCGCCGCAAGCAAGCGGACCGCCACGCCATACGCGGACTCGGCATCCGCCACCCGCTCGAGCGCCGCGACCGCCTCTGCATCGAGCATCACCCCGGCCGTGAGACCGAGCGCGGAGGCACGTTCGGAAGGAATGCTGGCAAACCGGGCTCCTTCGATCTCGACAACGAGATTTCCCGGAACCCGGATGTCAGGACGCAGCGCGCTGACTCGCGGCGCGTGCGACGTGTCGTGGTGAGCTGGGTCCGTCGCGATGACCGGGGGCTTATACCTCCGTTTCGACCTCGGCATCGACCTCCACCTCGGCGGGTGCGGGCTGCGCGACCCGCGAAATGCCCAAGAACTCCTTCACCTTCGCCTCGACTTCATCCGCCATTTCCGGATGGTCTTTCAGAAAGAGCTTTGCATTCTCCCGCCCCTGCCCAATGCGCGCCTTGCCGTACGAATACCACGCCCCACTCTTTTCAATCGCACCGGCTTCGACGCCCAAGTCCACCAAGAGCGACGCGTGGCTGATGCCCTCGTTGAACATGATGTCGAATTCGGCGGACTTGAACGGCGGCGCGACCTTGTTCTTGACCACCTTCACCCGCACCTTGCTGCCGGTGATGTCGTCACGCTCTTTGACGGAACCGATGCGACGAACGTCCAGCCGGACCGATGAGTAGAACTTGAGAGCCCGCCCACCAGTGGTGGTCTCCGGATTGCCGAACATGACGCCGATCTTTTCACGTAGCTGGTTGATGAACACCACTGACGTGCGCGACCGATTGATACTTCCGGCGAGTTTGCGGAGCGCCTGAGACATGAGTCGAGCCTGCAGACCCATGTGGGAATCGCCCATGTCGCCTTCGATTTCGGCTTTGGGGACCAGCGCCGCCACCGAATCGACGACAATGAGATCGATTGCACCGGACCGCACCAGGATCTCGGCGATCTCCAGTCCCTCTTCGCCGGTATCGGGCTGTGACACGAGCAGATTCTCGATGTCGACCCCGAGGAGCTTGGCGTATTCGACGTCCAAGGCGTGTTCGGCGTCGATGAACGCCGCGACCCCACCAGCCCGCTGTGCATTGGCGGCCAGATGGAGGGCAAGGGTGGTTTTGCCGCTGGACTCCGGACCGTAGATCTCGGTGATTCGGCCTCGCGGGATGCCGCCAATACCAATGGCCGCATCGAGATTCAGTGCGCCGGTGGGAATCGCCTCGACCCGAACGCGCGCCGAGTCCTGGCCCATGCGCATGATCGACCCTTTGCCAATGGACTTCTCGATCTGCGCTATGGCGAGATTCAGCGCCTTGCGCCGTTCCTCAGGCACTCCCCGGGCTTCCGTGTCGTTGGACTTCGATGCTGGCATCAATACCTCGACGTTGCAGTGTGTTTTTCAAATGAAAATGGCGGAGATCCGGACGAAGGCCGACCCGGCGTGGGACTCATCCGCAACCATACTACCGAATATATCCCGAACATAAGTCAGCGCCACCCCACGCGAAACGCATCCTCCACGTGCTGCACCCGCCACCGACCACCACCCTCGAGCGTAACGCCAATCACATCAAAGCGATAGACGTATGCCGTCTGTCCATAGCGATCGGTCCACGCCTGGGCGACCCGAATGATCTCACGCTTCTTGGCGGCCGTGACTGCCTCGAGCGGACTGCCAAAGCTCCGGCCGAACCGTGTCTTCACCTCGACAAAACTGACGAGCGTGTCGCGGCGCGCCACCAAATCTATTTCCAGCCTCCCCATGCGAAATCGCCGCGCAAGGATCTCCCATCCGCGAGCCGCCAGGAACCGCGCAGCCTTCAGCTCACCTTCCCAGCCCTTGCGGTGACGCGGATCCGTCCAGTCTGCCGGATTCGATTTGAGTGACACGGATGGAAGATGGTGCCAACCCCCTCCACGGCATCATCGAAAACTCGCGACCCGTCATCCGAATTGCTCGGGGACGCAAGACGGCCTGTCCGCCTATCGCATCCGCGATTCCATCTCGTCAAGCGCAACCAACACGTCTCGCGGTTTCGAACCGTCGGGCGGGCCCAACACACCGGCGTCGTGCAGCTGGTCGATGATCCTCGCCGCGCGGCCGTAGCCGATGCGGAGTTTTCGTTGCAGCAACGACGTCGAGCCCAATTGATGCGTAATACAAATCTCGGCTGCCTCGCGAAATAGCTCGTCGTAGTCCGCCGGACTCGCCGCCGCCCCGCTCTCCGCCGCCGCTTCTTCGGCCTCCGCTTCACGCACGGCGTCCAGGATGTCTTCCTCTCCGGTTTCGGGAGGCGCTAAGCCTTCCTTCGCAAGCGCTTCATCCCGGGCCGCCCTACGCTCGTCGTACCACTCCATGAGCTGCTCTGATTCCTCAGTGCCAATAAAGGCTCCCTGCACTCGAATCGGTTCGCTCTTCCCAGGAGGGAGGAACAGCATATCGCCGTTGCCAAGCAGGGCTTCGGCCCCGTTTTGGTCGAGAATGGTGCGGCTGTCCACCTTGGAGGCAACGCGGAACGCGATCCGGCTCGGGAAGTTTGCCTTGATCAGACCGGTGATCACATTCACACTGGGCCGCTGGGTGGACAGAATGAGATGGATGCCCGTTGCGCGCGCTTTCTGCGCGAGAATGGCCAGCGGTTTCTCCACTTCGCCTTGCACGGTCATCATCAGATCGGCAAGTTCGTCCACCACGATGACGATGAACGGGAGCGGACCTTCCTGATACCGCTCCGGCTCCGCCTGCGCGTCCGTCGCCGTCTCCGATCTCGCTTCCTCGCTGGGCAGGAACACATCCTTTCCGGCAGCTACCTTGCGATTGAAATCATGCACGTTGCGCGCGCTGTTGGCGTGGAACAATTCGTAGCGGCGTTCCATCTCGATCATCGCCCACTTGAATGCCTTGGCCGCCTCCTTGTTGTTCGTCACGACCGGATGCCGGAGATGCGGGAGCCGGTTGTACATGGACAGCTCGACCATCTTCGGATCGATCATGAGCATCCGCAGCTCGCGCGGCGTGTATCGATACACCAGGCTCGTGATGATCGTGTTGATACAGACCGATTTTCCCGAGCCGGTCGCGCCCGCAATCAACAGGTGCGGCATCTGCGCGAGATCGGCGACGATCGTACGGCCCTCGAGGTTTCGCCCCAAGGCGATGGGGAGAACGGAGCGGCTGGAATCCCATTCCGGCGATTCGATCAGCTCTCGCAACACCACCATGCGGGGTGTGGGATTGGGCACCTCCACGCCTACCGCACCCTTGCCCGGGATGGGGGCGACGATCCGGATCGATTTGGCGCGCATTGCGAGGGCCAAATCGTCTGCGAGGGCGGCAATCCGCCCGACCTTGACCCCCGCGGCGGGGGCAACCTCGAACTGGGTGACGACCGGTCCGGTCGTGCGCCCGACGATGCTGCCCTCGACACGAAACGTCTGAAGGGTCTCAACCAGCACCTCCCCCAACCGTTCGAGCGCTTCGTCGTCGCCCCCGACCGCTTCGCTCGACGGCTCCCTCAGGAGTGAGAGATCCGGCAATTCGTCGAGTGCGTCCTCGGGTGCCGGTTTGGTTCGGCGCCGTTTGCCCGATCGCCCGGTCAACCGGGCCACCGCGTCGGAGGCGTCGATGCCCCGCCGTATCGGCTCGCTGTACGGCACCGGCGCCTCGGGGGTCGCGTCCGGACCGTCCTGGTGTACCGGCTCGAGCCGACGAAACGGATGCCAATCGAGGGTATAGAGTGTGAGTCCCGAGAGCGCGATCAGGCCCGCAATGACGGCCCCGGCCGTCCCGATGACCGATGTCAGCGCCGCCGCGAGAAAAGCCGGTACAATACCGGCGGCGCGCTGAAGCACCGTCCATTCTCCGTATGTTGCGGGCACGTCGTCGGGTGTCCGGATGCCCTGCACGATGGCCACGGCGAAGGGGACCAACACAACCAGCCCCGCCACGAGCACGCCGGCGCGTCCAACGCCGAGCCGGCGCAACCGTCCGAAGCCTGCCAAACCGAGGAGGATTCCGAGCACTGGGACCAGTGGGGCCCCTGCCCCTAAGGACCGCCACAGGAAGCCGCCAACGGTTCGGCCGGCCGGACCAGTGGTGTTGCCCGGCACGAGGGAGAGGGCAAGGAAGACTCCGAGTAACAGCGCCGCAATCGCGACCATCTCCCCTCGATGACGGCGCGAAACACCCACGGCTACGTCCCGCGCTTCCCGACCGTGACGAGGCGGTCGGCATAGGTCGGCACGACGTCGTGAGCGTCGACGTCGCTCGCCGCCGTCACGTCGTCGCGAAAACTCAACCGGCGGAGATGGCGCCCGGCGGCACTGGCGGATACGGCGCGCTTCCAGCGATCCCCATAACGTCGCACCAACTCGAGCGCCGCGATCGCCCCGTCATTCAGGTCGGCCGATCGGCGTGCCGAACCTGGAATCAGCTGCTGGGCAAACCGGCCCGCCGCATACGCGTCTTCGAGTGAGAACATCCGTTCGCGCCCGGCACAGAGGATGGCGAGCTCACCGCGGGCGTCTAATTCGCGGCGCAGGCGCTCGATGGCCGCCGTGAAGTTTGTCGCGGCGCCGACCACGACGGGGGCTCCACCCTCTGCCGCAACGATGGCCGGAGTACCGTTGGTGGTGGCCATCACGATTGTCCGTCCGGCGACGGTATCCGGCGCCATCTCGAGCGGCGAGTTCCCCAACTCGAATCCCTGAATGCGCTCCGCGTTCCGTTCCCCCGCAAGCAGGACGTCGTCCCGCCGGAGGTTGCGCGCGACCTTGAGGGCATCCTCGGCGGTCTGCGTCGGGACGATCGAGCGCGCGCCGTTCGCCATCGCCGCGATGATCGTCGTCGTCGTCCGGAGAATATCGACGACGAGCACCGGCTTGCCCGCAACGGCACTGGGTGTGATGCCGAGGGGTGTGAAGTAGACCGAGAGCTTCATGCTGCCGATTTCAACAGATCCGGGGCCCGTTCCAAGAGCTTGGTATCGACCGTGCCGGCGACGAATTCCGGGTGGTTGATGACCCGCTGGAGAAACGGAATCGTCGTGGTCACCCCTTCGATGATGAATGAATCGAGCGCGCGATTCATCCGCGTGATCGCCTCCTCACGATGCCGTCCATGGACGATGACCTTGGCGAGCAGTGAATCGTAGAACGGCGGGACGGTGTACCCTGCGTAGATGTGCGTGTCCACCCGAACGCCGGGGCCGCCGGGGGGATGATACGCGGTGATGGTTCCTGGGGAGGGCTGAAAATTACGGAACGGATCCTCCGCGTTCACCCGGCATTCGATGGCGTGCCCGCGTAGCCTATTACCGCTGAGTTGGAGACCCAGCCGCTCTCCGGCCACCACCCGGATCTGCTCCTTCACCAAGTCGAAGCCGGTGACCATCTCGGTCACCGGATGCTCGACTTGAATCCGCGTATTCATTTCCATGAAAAAGAAGCTCCTCTGATCCTCCACCAGGAACTCGATCGTTCCGGCGCCGACGTATCCGATCTGCTGCGCGATCTTCACGGCGGCCGTCCCCATCCGCACCCGCAGCTCCTCCGACAATCCTGGACTGGGCGCTTCTTCAATGAGCTTCTGGTGACGCCGCTGAACCGAACAGTCGCGCTCGCCCACGTGCATGATGCCGCCGTGGGTGTCCCCCATGATCTGAAATTCGACGTGTCGCGGGCGGTCGAGCAATCGCTCGATATACACATCGGCGCTTCCGAACGCCGCGAGACCCTCGTTTCGCGCGAGCTGGAACGCTTGCTGGAAGGCATCCGCGTCCCGCGCCGCGCGCATGCCCTTCCCTCCTCCACCGGCCGCGGCTTTGATCATGACGGGGAACCCGATTTCCAACGCGATCGCCAGGGCCTCGTCAGGATCGTCGATGGCGCCTTTCGATCCGGGCACGACGGGCACGCCGGCCGCCTGCACCAGACGCCGGGCTTCGGCCTTGTCGCCCATCATCCCGATTTGCTCGGCGGTGGGGCCGATGAACGCGATGTTCGACGCGGCGCATTTCTCCGCAAACTCCGCGCTCTCCGCCAGGAACCCGTATCCCGGGTGGATCGCATCGGCACCCGTGATCTCCGCCGCGGCAATGATGTTCGGAATGTTCAGGTATGAGAGGCGACTGGGCGCGGGACCGACACAAACATCATCGTCCGCAAACCGCACGTGGAGACACTCGCGATCGGCTTCACTGTAAACGGCGACGGTCTCGATCCCGAGTTCCTGGCAGGCGCGGATCACACGGAGGGCGATCTCCCCCCGATTTGCGATCAGGACCTTTTTGAACATGCCCGTCTACCCCCGGATGAACCCCTCCGGCAGATCGTCGTCGCGCTGGATCTGATTGGAAAACGTACGGTCGGAGGTGCCTTCGATGCCACTCAAGCGCAGCGCGAACTCGGTGGGATTCGATGCATAGAACAGCGCGCTCTCGTACGTGATGAACTCCCGCTGATACCAATCCATGAGCGATTGATCGAAGGACTGCATCCCGTACTGCACACTGCCGTCTTTGATCAGTTCGGGAATGTTGAGCGCTTTGTTCGCATCGCGGATGTTCTCCTTGACTGCCGCCGTGTTGATCAGCACCTCGCATGCGGGGACGCGCTTCTTACCGTCCTTCGTCGGCACCAACCGCAGGGAGATCACCGCGACGAGCGCCGTCGAAAGCAAATTCCGCACGGCGTCGTGTTCGTGCGGCGGGAAAAACGAGATGACGCGATTGATCGTTTGCGTCGCATCCGTGGTATGCAGTGTCGAGAACACCAGGTGGCCGGTATCGGCGGCTTTCATGGCCGTATCGAGCGTCGCTCGATCACGAATCTCACCGATGAGGATGACATCCGGGTCTTGCCGCAGCACGTGACGCAGCGCCGAGTCGAACGAAAGCGTGTCGGTACCAACCTCCCGCTGGGCGATATTTGCCTGCGCGTCTCGGTAGAGAAACTCGATGGGATCTTCCACCGTGATGATGTTGCATGGTTGCCGCTCGTTGATGTGCTGCACCATCGCTGCCAGCGTCGTGGACTTCCCCGACCCCGTGACACCGGTGACCAGCACCAGCCCCCGCGGCCGCATGGCGATCTCTTCAATCACCTCCGGCAGATTGAGGCTCCGAACGCTCTTGATCTCGTACGGGATCGACCGGAACACGAACGCGAGCGAGCCCCGTTGCTGGTACAAGTTCGTTCGAAACCGGCCAACCCCGGGAATGCCAATGGCGAAGTCCGCCTCTTTGTGTTCGGCAAACTCCTTGACCTGCCGTGGCGTCATGATCTGCTCGGCCAGCGCCTTCAATTCGTCAGGCTTGACCGGCTCCTGATCCAGTTGGACGAGCGAGCCCGCAACCCGGATGGATGGCCGGCGTCCAACCTTCAGATGAAGGTCCGATCCGCCGCGCTTCACCATCTCGGTGATGCCAGCCTTGAAATTGAATGGGGCAAGTTCTTGGGTTGTCTCAGCCATTGGGATCCACCTTGAAGAGCACTTGTCCGAACTCCACGGGTGTCGAGTCTTTCACGGCAATCTCCCGAATCACGCCGGATATCTCGGACTCGATCGGGTTCATGATTTTCATGGCCTCAATGATACACAACGTCTGGCCCGGGTTGATCCGCGCACCGACCTGCACGTACGGCTCCTCGCCGGGCTCGGGTTGCGCGTAGAACGTCCCGACCATGGGCGCCTTGATATCCACGAGGTCCGCTCCGGGGGCGGGGGCGGAGGCCGTACGCTCTCCTCCCTCCACGGCTGCCGGCGCTGCCGGCGGGGCAACCGGGTTGGACGCAGCCGGGTGGTGGACGGCGCCTCTTCCACTCTTGGACACCCGGATCGTCGTCAGCCATTTCCGAACCTCGATGGTGTCGGCATCGGAACGACTCAGTAGATCGAGCAGCTTCTCCACCATCGCGAAGTCTTTCATACGCGCTCGAGGTACTTGTCTTCACGTCGGTCCACTCGGATCTTGGCTCCTGTTTCGACAAACAATGGCACCTGAACGACGGCACCGGTCTCCAACGTGGCCGGCTTGGTCCCACCCGTGGCGGTGTCTCCCCGAACGCCCGGGTCCGTCTCGACGACCTCAAGCTCAATAAAGTACGGCAACTCGATCGATAAAACCACGGAGTCATGTACCAGCCCGGAGCACTCCATGCCCTCCTTCAAGTATTTCAGCTGATCGTCGCCAATGACGTCGGCGTTGATGGGAATGTCGTCATACGTCTGCAGGTCCATGAAGTGATAGACATTGCCGTCGCCATATGAGTACTGGACCGGGCGCCGCTCGAGTCTGACGTCCTTCACCCGCTCGCCGGCGCTCCAGGTGCGATCCAGCACGGCGCCGGTCTTCACGTTCTTCAGCTTGCTGCGGACGAACGCACCGCCTTTTCCGGGCTTCACGTGCTGGAAATAGACCAGTTGAAACAGTTGACCGTCGATTTCCAGGACCATCCCGTTTCGAAAATCCGCGGTTGTCGCCATGTCTCGTTACAGGATCTCCCGTAATTCCGTGTCGCCGTCCGAGACGAGTTCCGTTCCCTCTGCCGCCAATCGCACGTCGTCTTCGATCCGAACGCCGCCCCACCCTTCGATGTAGATGCCGGGTTCCACCGTCACTACCGCCCCCTCCGGCAGCGGGTCTGGATTCGTCCGGCTCACGCGCGGTGCCTCGTGGACTTCGAGACCCAGCCCATGGCCCAACGAGTGACTGAACGCGTCACCATATCCCTGTCCCTCGATGTACGCTCGTGCGAGGGCATCCCCCTCCGCGCCGGTCATGCCCGCTCGGAGTCCGTCTCGCGCTCGCTGCTGGGCCTGCTCGACAATCGAGTACACGGCGCGTTGCCGGTCATTCGCACGCCGTCCAACAACCACCGTGCGCGTGAGGTCGGCGCAGTATCCATCGACTTGCGCTCCGAAGTCAAGGAGCACCAAATCGCCCGCGCGAATCTTTCGCCCGCTCGTCCGCGCGTGCGGCAGCGCGCTGCGCTCTCCGGACGCAACGATCGTCGGAAACGGGTGCCATTCGCTGCCCCGCGTGCGCAGCTCCCGCTCCAGTGAGGCCGCCACATCCAGCTCGGTCGCGCCCTCGCGGAGCGAGCCAATGCTCGCTTCGAGCGCGTCGTGCGCTAGTCGGGCCGCCTCTCGAATGGCCGTCACCTCGCCCGGCTCCTTTCGAACGCGGATTCCTTCTACCAGACCCGTCACGGGCTTGACTGACGCGCCAATGCTGGAATCCGCCAGCCGGTCGGCCTGTGCCACCGTGATCGCATGCGCCTCGAACCCAAAGACTTCCGCCCCACGATGCGCAGCAACGATTTCCGCGAGACGCGACCACTGCTCGTTGTCGACTATCTCTACCCGAACCCCCTCCCCAACCTCGTTCCCGGCCTGCTCCCGATACCGCGAGTCGGAAATCAAGATCGTTTCCTGGAGAGTCACCGCAGCGAGCCCCGCCGATCCAGTGAAACCCGTCAGATATCGCACGTTCGGCAAGGCACAGATGATGAGCCCGTCCACCCCCGCGTCGCCAAGTCGCTCGAGCAATGCTTGGCGACGCCTCGCGCATGCGTCAGGATCCACTGGTACAGAGATGCTTCACGAGCGCTTCGAGGCCGAGCACGTAGCTCTGCCCGCCGAACCCCGCCACGACACCCACGGCGAGATCGCCGATCACGGACCGGCGGCGCGATTCCTCGCGTGCAAAGATGTTGCTCAGGTGAACCTCCACAAACGGAATGCGAACGGCAAGCAACGCATCCCGGAGCGCCAGCGACGTGTGGGTGAACGCTCCGGCATTGACCAGTGCGCCATCGGCCGCGCCAGGCAACGCCTGCACGAACTCGACGAGTTCTCCCTCGTGGTTGGTCTGATACCAGGCAACGTCAACGTCGGCGCCGGCGCGCGCGCGCACAGCCTGCTCGATGTCGGCCAGCGACCCGGTGCCATACACGTCCGGCTCGCGGGTCCCAAGCAGGTTGAGATTGGGTCCATTCAACACGGCGATCCGCACCCGGCGGCCTACCCGTCGCGCCACCGGGCGGCACCATCGTCGTTCTCGTCATCCGACCGATTCGACGCGGTCGGTTCATCGCTCACCGCCCCGACGATGTCGTCCCCCTCACGCGGCCCTGCAAGACGCACCGAGAAGATCTGTTGCAACGCCACCCGCGCGGAAACACCGCCGGTGTGGGCGACCGAATAGCGTGAGACTCTCGGTGGAAGCCCGGTAGAGACATCGCCCTGCTCCGGCTCGAGGCTTCGCAGCGCCTCGAGTCGTTGTTGGAGTTCTCCGTCGTCCGGATCCCGGCCAAGGAGCTGCTCGTAAATCGCCGCGGCTTCGCGATGGAGCCCTTGTTGTGCGTACACCTCCGCCATCGTGGTCGTAACCACCGGCTCCGGCTCACTTCCTCGACCGGCATCCGGACCGTCCGCCTCGCCCGTCACCACTTCCAGTTCGGTCGCGTCCTCGGAGGCAGCCGATTCACCCGCGAACTCGTCTGCGAGACGCTCATCAGCGAGGACCGTCGGCTCGTCCATGACGTCCTCCACCAGGTCGTCGGCAGACGGGAGCGCGTCTCCCGTGCCGCTCCCCACGATCGCGTCGAACGGACTGGCTTCTGCAACACCGGCGGAGTCCGGGGCGATGAGATCGCCTTCTTCCTCGAACATGTCCTCGAGATCGAAATCGAAATCATCCGGACTGCTCGCGCGGCTCTGGGGAAACAGCGCGGCGGTGTCGAGATCGTGTTCGATCAGCAGCTCAGTGGATTGGTCACCGATGCGGGAGGTCTCGATCAGCGGCGCCTCTGGTTCC
>JBFHWR010000079.1:0-12784 GCA_041599395.1 Gemmatimonadales bacterium
AGAGCTTCGAGCGCCTGCTGAACCTGCTTGTCGTCCCCAATACGCCGCTGCGCTTCGACTTCCCGTCCAAAGACAAAGCGCGTCACTTCGAGGCCGATTTGCCGCTCAAGGAACTCCCGTCCCCCGGCGATTACTTCGTCACTCACGTCGATGCCGCGCTCGCGCAGACGATTCACGACTTCGCTTCGCATGCGGTTCGTGACACGGAAGTTTGGATCCGTAATCGTGCCTTCCCCCTTCACCTCGAGCGCGTACGACGTGAGCACGTCTCGGTATGCCTGGATCTTTGCAGCCAGCGCCCGGCTCAAACGCTGCTCGCCGTCGCTTAGTGTATCCAAGCGAACCGTGATGTCGGGCCGTATGCCGCCCCCTCCAACCACGGGCCGGCCGGCGTCGGTATAAAACACGTCACTCGAATCAACGGCGGCCGAGTCCCCCGGTGCGTCCTCGAACTCTTCCTCGACCGCACCGACGATTCGTAACCTCCCGTTGACGCGCCGCACAGGACGTTGAATCGTGCGGCCACTCGGCGTATACCAATGGCCAGTCGTGAGCTGCAACGCCTGCCGACGACCCAGCCGGAACACCGTCTGCACAAGCCCTTTCCCGAACGTGGGGGTCCCAATCAGCAAGGCGCGATCATGATCCTGCATCGCGCCCGAGATGATCTCGGCCGCGCTGGCGGTTCCGCCGTTCACCAGGACCACAATCCGTAGATCAGGCCATCGCTGACCCCGGCTGGCTTTGTACGTGTCCGTTCCTCCAGGAGCGCGACCTTTTGTCGCAACAATCACGTCGCCACGATCGAGGAACACGTCGGCAAGCCCAACGCCCTGCTCGAGCAATCCGCCCGGGTTATTCCGAAGATCGAAGACCAGCGCCTTCGCTCCGTCCGCCTCGAGGGCGGAAATAGCATTCACCAGCTCGTCGGTCACAGTTTGGTTGATGGTGGCGTACTGAAGTGAGACGTAACCGATCCCGGGCTCGAGCAGCGTCGCTGTCCGGACCGATGTCACGTGAATCGTCGCACGTGTGAGGGTGAACGCAATCGGGTCTGGAACACCGGGACGCGCAATCGAGATGCGCACTTTCGATCCCGGCTCGCCACGCAGCTCCTCCACCGCCTTCTCATTCCTCCACCCATAGGTCGACTTTCCTTCGACTTCCACGATACGATCGCCGGAGTCGATGCCCGCCTCTTCGGCTGGTGTCCCCGCTATTGGCGCAATCACGGTGATCCAACCGTCGCGAACGTCAATCTGCATGCCCAACCCGCCGTACTGCCCCGTCGTGCGCTCGGTGAGCTCCGCAAAATCTTCATCACGCAGGAAGTTGGCGTACGGGTCGTTCAGCTGGTCCAGCAGCCCGTCGATCGCCATGTTGTAGAGTTCACGCTGGTCTACGGAATCCACGGCGTACTCGGCAATGTGCGCGAGCACTTCGTCGAATACGCGGGCCTGACCGAATACGCCACCCGACCGCGCGGCGCCGCGTTGCAGCAACCAACCGCCTGAGAGGAATGAAACGACTCCTACCAGGACGAGCAGTATGCCTCGCTGACCCTTCATCGAACGCCTCCTAGAAAATCGACTGTCTCGAGACGCGGTACATGGTGCGTGCTGCGACGTACAACGTGCGACGCGCCGTCGAACGTTCACTCTCGTTACCGCCGGTCCCCCTCCCCGCTCCCCGCCCCCGATTTGGGAATGACTTCCAAAGCAGCGAGCCGGGCGGAGAGCAACGCCCACGCAGCTTCCTCGACCTCACTAATCGAACGGGTCCCAACATCCAGATGCTCGACCCCGTTCCCGTTCGCTTCCGCAAACGCTCGTGCAATTCGGGCATTCATGCCCGCGTCCACTCCGGCTCGCTCAATTCGATCGGGTTGGGACCCTCGCGCCGTCAATCGCGCCTGGCCGACGTCTTCGGACACGTCCAGGACGATGCTGAGATCTGGTACTAACCCGCCCGTGGCTAATTCGTTTGCTGCCAGCACGGCCGATTCCGGCAGCCGACGTCCCGCGATCTGATACGCGCGAGTCGACAGCTCATAGCGATCGCTGACGACGACCTTTCCCGCTTCCAACGCCGGCCGGATGACCTTTGTCACCAGGTCGGCGCGGGCCGCCAAGATGAGGAATAGCTCGGCAACCGGGCTCGCCTCCAGCTCGGGATCGAGCGCCGCGTCACGCGCAATTTCCGCAACCGCCGTCCCACCCGGCTCACGCACCTCCACGACATCAACACCCTCCCGCCGCAGCCGTCGACTCAATCGCTGGGCCAGGGTGGTCTTGCCCGCTCCGTCCGGGCCCTCCACCGCTATGAACGCGCCGGCCACAACCCCTGCTAGCTGAGGGTGATGATCTGACTCGTTGCGCCGGTACTCACGCCCTTCATGATGTGCTGATTCACTCGGTGCATGAGCTTGTCGAAGTTCGATTCCGCGGCCACGAGCTGCTGATACCGCGAATCCCCCTGGATCTGCGACATCAGGCGTTCATACTCACCCTTCTCATCATCCGACGGCGTCGTTCCCTCTTGATGGTGTTTGGCGAACGATTCTGCAAGGTACTCTAGACGGGTGAGCTGACCCCGCAATTCATTTGCGGCCTTGAGCGCTTCCCGGGCACGTTCTATGGCCCGGTAATCATCGCTCTGGCCAATCAAACGACCAAGCTCCTCGGCTTTTTTTTCGATCACGTGAGACTCCTTGATGCCATGAGATAACGGGGTCGGCCGAAGACATCGGGATCGACGCGAGTGTCCCAACCATGTGCTTTCGCAACGGCTCGGGTTGGCTCCGATCTCCTGGAATCTACCTCGATCGCGAGGAACCCGCCGGATCGTAACACTCGCGCGGCGTCTTGGAGGAGTGCGGACGTGTGATCCAAACCGGTCGCTCCACTCAGCAACGCGATGCTCGGCTCATAATCCCGCACGCCGCGTTCAAGCGTGGGGTACTCCGAGACGGTGACGTAGGGTGGATTGGAAACAATCACGTCGGCGCTGTCTGCTTGCACAGCCGCGAGCAGCGTTCCACAGCATAACGCGACGGGCGTCTTTGGCATCGCTGCCGACTTATTTCGAGCCGCGACGGCGAGCGCAGACGCCGAGGTGTCGGTGCCGATCACACGCGTGAACTCCCCTTCGATCGCTAGGCTCAACGCGATGCATCCGCTGCCCGTGCCGACATCGATAGCAGTCCCCCACGACTGACCGTGCCAGCGTTCCCGTGCCCACTCGAGCGCGAGCGTCACGAGGCCTTCCGTCTCGGGCCGCGGAATCAACACGTTTCGGTCGACCTCCAGATCGAGCCCTCGAAACCCCGCCCGACCCACGACATATTGGAAGGGCTCTCCCGCAGCGCGACGTCTCACGGCTTCGGCGTACCGTGCCGACAACCCCACGTCGGTCTGGTCGTTTCCGAACAACCACGCGTCCGCGGGGGACACGCCCATCAGCGATGCCCATATGAGCAATGCTTCGCGACGCGCATGCTCGATCCCGGCGCTTTGCAGCGGCGCGACGCCGCAAGCCCACCCTGGCGCAAGCGTTGCTTTCCCGCTCACACCGTCACCTGCTCGCCCCGATAGGCGACGACGAGCGCACCGACGATCTCATCCAGGTCGCCGTCCAGTATCCCTTCCAAGTTGTGGACGGTGAGGTTGATGCGATGATCGGTCACACGGTTCTGCGGGAAGTTATAGGTTCGGATCTTGGCCGATCGGTCTCCCGTCCCCACCATGGCGCGTCGCTCGCGAGCACGCGCGGCCTCCTGTTCGGCCAGCTTTCGGTCCAACAGGCGCGCTTTGAGCACCTGCATCGCTTTGATCTTGTTCTGGAGCTGCGACTTTTCGTCTTGACATTGCACCACGAGCCCCGACGGCTTGTGTGTGATCCGAACGGCGCTGTCGGTCGTGTTGACGCTCTGTCCCCCTGGTCCGGATGAGCGAAAGACATCGATCTTCAGATCCTTGTCCTCCAGCTCGACGTCGACATCCTCGGCTTCTGGCAGGACGGCCACCGTGGCCGCCGACGTATGAATCCGACCCTGCGCCTCGGTAGCGGGCACCCGCTGGACCCGATGGACGCCTGACTCATGCCGCAGCCGCCCGAAAGCGTTCTCACCGCGAACGGCAAAAATCACCTCCTTCAAACCACCCACGTTGCCTTCGGACAGCTCTAATGGCTCGACCGTCCACCCCGTGCGCTCGGCGAAACGTGAGTACATGCGGAAGAGATCCGAGGCGAACAGCGCCGCTTCGTTCCCGCCGGTTCCGGCCCGGATCTCGACTATCGTGTCACGGTTGTCCAGCGGATCGGGTGGCACGAGCAGCTCCTGGAGCTCATCGCGGCACCGTTCCAGCGCCGGTTCCAGATCCGCGACCTCCGCTCGGGCGAGATCTGCCAGCGCGGGGTCGGGATCATGGGAGAGCTCGCGCGACTGCTCGAGCTCGTTGCTCAACTTGTCGAGCTGTAGCGACACCTGCTTGATACGCTCCAGGCGAGCGTGTTCACGGCCCAGGTCCTTGAGCTTTCGAGGGTCTTGCGCGGTCGCCGGGTTTGCGAGCTCGCGCTCAATTTCCGCCGCGCGTGCCAGCGCGGCCTCCAGCCGCGCCTTCACGGTTATTCCTCGGAGGCGTCCGGACGCTTCGCGTAGCGCTGCCGGAAACGCTCAACGCGGCCGGCCGTGTCGACGAGCTTCTGCTTTCCGGTATAGAACGGATGGCACCGCGCGCAGATTTCGACGTGGATGTCCGACAGCGTCGACCGCGTTTCGAACGTGTTGCCACAGGCGCACTGCACGACGGCCCGTTGGTAGGTGGGGTGGATTCCTGCTTTCACTCCGGTGCTCCGCTTGCTAAGTTGGATTCTGGCAAGACTATACAGTATAACGGGGCCGTGGATGTCCAGGCAACCGGCCTCCCTTTGGCACCTTCAGGCCGGCCTGGGGTACGCACATGGCCGCGAGCCGAGCCGATCTGCCGAACTCGGTGAGCGATCCATCGAGGAGGTGTGGATGTTCGTGGTTCCAACAGTTCTTACAGCACTGGCAATTGCGGGGGCAGTGACTCCCACCCCCCAGAACGCCCGCCCCAGCGTGGCGGTGTTGCGATTTGCGGATCGGGGGTCTTTCGGCCTCGCACCCGACGATCGGGACGCGCTGCCGGTGGGCCTGCAGGAAATGCTCATCACCGAGCTCCAACTGAACTCGTTCCTCCAGCTGGTTGACCGCGAGCGGCTTGGCGCGTTCGCGTTCGATAGGCTGGACGCGTCGGGAGAACCCGACGTGGTCGCCGCGTCCCAACTCGGAGCTCAGGCCGGGGCGGCGTATGTCATCATCGGTGGGTTTGCGGACCTGCACGGCGACTTCCGTATCGACCTCAAGGTCGTCAACGTGGGCAGTGGCACCGTCGTCCGCACCGAACGGCTACTGCAACACCGGGACTCCATTTATAGCATGATCGTCGATTTGGCGGGCAACGTCACCCAGAGCCTGAATGTACCCGGGCTGTCGCGCCAGGCGCTTGCAGAGCGAAGATCACGCGTTATCCCCGCCGACGCCGTGCGGCTCTACACTCGCGGCTTGCTCTACCGAGATCGTGGAGAGGTAGAACGCGCGCGTGACGCGCTGCAACAGGCCAAACAAATTTTCCCCGACTATCGCGAAGTCGACGTCGTCCTTCGGCGGCTGGGGCGATAGAGAACTTCCAACATCCAACGTTCACCGCGACGAGCCCGGCTCGTGGCGCAGCACACGAACGCCGGGACCGCGTCTTTAGCGTCCGGCGTCAACCGCTAAGAATCGAGAGTGGAGAGTTGAACGTTCAACGTTGCAGGTTCTTCTGACGCCTCTCCCACCACGCATACACCGAGACACCGAACGCCATCAGCATCACCATCCCTCCTACCCAGTCGCCAAGCCGGGTGTAAACCGTCCAGGAATCGGTCACGAACAGTGGCGCCGTGAACCCCGCCCGGGTCTCCAGCCGCGTCTGGTGCTGCCGGCGACCGAGCGGTGTTATGATCTCTGAGACTCCGCTGTTGGCCGCCCTGACCACTCCCACGCGGTTCTCAATGGCACGCATGACCAGATGCGCCTCGTGCTGGTACGGGCCGGACGAGCGGCCAAACCAGACGTCGTTGGTCATGTTGATGACGAACTCCGCCCCACTACGGCGGTAGTGCCTGGTGAGGTCTTCGAAGGCGGATTCATAACAAATCAGAATCCCAAACCGGCCGAGTGCGGTCTGGTAGACACTACCGTGCTCCGCAACCCCCACGTCGCCGGTCCAATCGAGATGGAACCCGCCACGCCGCACGAACGGTATCCGTTCGATCACTGGAACGAGATAGCGCTTGTGATATGCTGGCTGGTTGGCCCATGAGCCAAACTCATCAAAGACGAACGCCGAGTTGTGCTCCAGTGGCTGAGCGCCCTTGGAATCAACGACATGGCGGCCGCCAACAACCAGCGGTGTCGCAAACACTCGCGCATGCTCGGCGACTCTCGCCTCCAAATCGCGACGCGCTCGAAATGGCTCAGGCACCACCGCCTCCGGCCAAACCATGAGATCCGGCGCTCCCCCCGTGATCGTTTCGTTGGAGAGCGTGAGGACCGTTGACACGATCGAATCGGACGTCCATAACTGCTTCGCTTCGATGGGAATGTTGGGCTGTATGACACCGACGTTGCCAGCGGGACGCAAGACAATTTGCCGTTCGCGGATCATGCCGTAGAGCGCCGCCGCCAGGCAGCAGAACGCAACGCTTCCGAGCCGCCGTCCGAGTACACGCGGCCGTTTCCGATCCAACCACGCCAGGGCGAGCGCGGCATTGGCCGTGACGAGCGCGAAGGTGACGCCACGCGCGCCAACGAGGTCGGCGAACTGGATAAACGTTGTGTAACCCGTGAGCGATGTCCCAAGCCCCAGCCACGGGAAGCTCAGATCACTTTGGTGACCGATAACCCATTCAGCCGCTGTCCACATGATCGGGAAGACCAGGAGCAACGACAGATGGGTCACCCGACGGACCCAACCCACCAGAGCAAATACCAACGCCGCGTAGGTCGACAGCACGAGCACCGAAGCGAGGTATACCGGTACCATCACGGGCGTCATTTTCCACAGTGCGAAGGCCATCCAGTACAGCAACAGTCCGTTCGTGCCGATCCCGAACGCGAATCCCTGCATGAGGTGACGTCTGAGCGGGGAGGGATCGCGCAATCCAATGTCAATGAGCAGGACGGCCGGAACGAGACACAGAAACGATGGAATGAAGAAGTGGAACGGTGGGTACGCGAGACTCGTCAGGACTGCGCCGGAGAAAACCAGCAACCAATCAGCCCTGGGAAGGGCGAGGACGTTCACAAGGTGATATTGCGGCCTTCTCTTGCCGATTTGTGAATTGCATCGAGCGTTTCGTGCAGCAGCACTTGATCCTTCAGGTCGGGTGGCTGCAAGTCACCTCGTACCATTGCCAAGAAATAGGCCCATTCGGCCCGGTACGAGGCCATGAATGCGTTTTCCCGACCGATAGCGCCGGTGGGGGTGACCGTCATGGGGGTGCCGTGTAGTTCTTTGAACACCTTCAACGGCGCAACGCTCGCAGTCCCTTGCTTGCCCGTCAACTCGAACCAGAATCGTTCCTGTCCAGCCACGTGGTGCCAGGATACGTCGACGAAGATCGTCAACCCGCCCTCGCATCTGATGAACGCGCAGCCGGCCTCTTCCACCGCGTGCTGATCTGAGGACGGACTGAGTTCGGCCGACACCGATCGGGGCTTGGGACATCCCGACAACCAAAGCGCGAGATCAACCAAGGGCAATCCACGGTCCAGCATGGCTCCGCCGCCGGCCTCTTGCCGCCGGTCGCGCCATCCCAGACTGGCGCCACTCGGACGATAGGTGTACCACCCTGCCCGGATCGAACGCAACGCGCCAAGCTCGCCGGTCTTCAGGAACTCCCGGACTGCCTGCACGTCACCTCGGTACCGGTGGTTCATCCCCACCATGACCGCGCGATTCGCCGCGCGACCGGCGTCGATGACTTTTCGCACGCCGCGGACGGTGAGCGCGATCGGTCGCTCGCACAACACATGGACGCCCGCGGCGAGGGCCGTGGTTACATGCACTTCATGTAAATGATTCGGGGTGCAGACCACCACAGCGGCGGGCTTCGCGTACTCGATCAAGTCTTCGATGTCGTCATACACTTCCGGGACATCGAGCCGGGATGCCATGGCCTGCGCTTTGGGGATGTCGAGATCGCAGAGGCCAACCACCTGCACGCCATGCATCTTCGACAACACTGGAAGATGCGCAACCTGGACGATTGCCCCGGCGCCAACGACTCCAACTCGTACGGCGTTGCTCATCGGGGGACCCTGTACATCGCTCCGATCGAGAGAGCCGCTGTCCGCAATTCGCTGGCCAACCCGCCTCGAGCATCTACAGTCAGGAGCCACTGCCCGGACATCGCGATGTGCATGCCAAGCGACAGGTTGAGCCCGGCATCTATGGTGTCGAGCGCATCCTCCACGAAGGTCTCCTCAATGGCGGCACCCGATCCGTTACGCACGTGCGCCCCAAACCCGAGGCCGAGGTACGGCATGAACGGTCCCCGGTTCGTGAACAGATACTGGAGATCGAAATCCGCCGCCAAATCGGACCACGAAATGGTTCCGACTTCGATGGAGAAATCGCGGCTCGGATCCACCACGACCCCGCGCAACCGCGTTTCGAACTCGGCAATCTCATCGGCGTCGAGGTCGCCCTGGAAGTATGAGAGGCCGATGAGCAAGCGCACTCTCGGGGCTATCATCCCGTAGTCCACGCGAACGCCTCCAGACAGTTCGGTAGTGAGGCGGTCCGATCCGACAACGCCTAGCTCGAAGCCGACCCCGCTGAACCGCAGCCCTTCGTAGCTGAATCCCTCGAGAAACCCCTGGCCAGCCAGCGAGATCGGCGTCAACATCAGGATGAGCGCAACGCTAATACCAGGCCTCAACACGACCCCCCGGAAAATAGGTTGTCACAATCGAACGGGCGTCCTGCCCCTCTCGTGCCCGGCCAATGGAGCCCCACTGGCACATCCCCACACCATGCCCCCACCCCGACCCAAACACCGTGAGACCCATGAGGTCGCCCGCCCCATCCTCGGATTCGAGCGTGATCACGGTGCTGCCCAGCGATCCACCAGCCGGTGTCTGAAACACGCGCCGAACGTCTGGCGCGTACACCGGGATCTCCCCGCCGCCAACGACGACGCGCAGCTCGGCGACACGTCCGGATCGGCCCCGTCGGTGAACCAGAACAGCTCGCAGCCGGTCCACGCTCGACGCCTCGATCCCGAGAACCGCTGGGAGAGTGCGCCGTAATATATCTCGCAGTTGGAGCCCGTCCCATCGGACCTCCCAGCGGAAGCGGGGCGAAACGTCACAGTAATACCCTCCACCGGACCGCCGGTCCGACACCGGCGTGAGGTACGGGGTGGTCCGCACCGTACGGAAGGCCTCCTCAGGGCCGGCGGTAGAGCCGCCACACGTAGAATGAAAGAAGGCACTGATCAACTGCCCGGCGTGCGTAATCACCAATCCCGACGTGGACCGGACGGCGGCGTTTCCGGTTGCCGTCTCGGCGTCGACGCCACCATATGCTTGGTCAGAGACGCCAGCCCGAAGATCATATCCTTCGTTCCGAAATCGTCCCCGATTCTTGAGCGCGTACGTGCGGGACACGATCGCTTGCGCCTCGAGCGCGGCGCGTTCGGCCTCAGGGCGCCGACCCATCTCCCGTGACACGACACCCATCAAGTACGCCTCGAGCGGCAGTTCATTGACCACCGAGATCGACCCTCCCCGGACAGAGATCGCGATGGTGCCACGGTAACGCGTTTGGTTGACACTCACGAAACTCGATCGGTCGGCGCTTGCCAGGTTGATTCGGTCGAACTCGCCGGCCCGCCCGGAGAGACGCAGCTTCGAGTCGACAACCGTGACGGCGAGTTGCGCGTTCTCCATGCGGAATTCACCCGATCCCGCGGGCGTTATCCGCAACCGACGCCCTGCGACGCTGGCCTCTTGGCCGGCCACGACAATGCCAACTCTGATTCTGGGCTCGGATCTCGCCGGTCGGGCGGCGGGGGCAACGGCGCACGCTGCAACAACGACGGCGCCCGCGCTAGCGAGCAGTAGCCAAGTCCAGGGCGCGCGCAAGCCGATCAACCGTTTCGCTTACAAGGTCTTCAGTGTGGGCGAGGGAGATGAACCCCGCTTCGAACGGGGATGGAGGAAGCAACACGCCCTGCCGCAGGGCTTCGCGGTGGAAGCGCGCGAACAGTTCGGTGTCAGAAGCGCTGGCGTCTTCGTAGTTCCGAACCGGTCCGTCGTGAAAAAAGAACCCCCACATCCCCCCGGCGTACGCCACCGATATGGGGACACCGCGCGATCGAGCGGCGGACCGCAGCCCGTCCGTGAGTTGCCGGGAGCGGGCCGCAAGGAATTCGTATGGATCGGACGTACAGATTTCATCGAGCACCGCGGTCCCGGCTGCCATCGCCAGGGGGTTGCCAGAGAGCGTACCAGCCTGATACACCGCGCCGGCAGGTGCCACGAGCTCCATCAGTTCGCGCCGCCCGCCGTAGGCCCCGATGGGCAAGCCCCCACCAATCACTTTCCCCAACGTGGTGAGATCCGGTGTGACACCCAGCGCTCCCTGGGCACCGGCCGCCTCCACGCGAAACCCGGTCATGACTTCGTCGAACACGAGCAGCGACCCGGCAGTTCGCGTCGAGGCACGAACCGTCTCGAGATACCCTGGTTCCGGTGGAATGAACCCAGCGTTCCCCAGAAACGGCTCGACGATGACCGCGGCCACCCGTTCACCATGGGCTGCGATCACCTCGTGCATTTCGTCGACATCGTTGAACGCTACGGTGAGCGTCAGCTTGGCCAGCTCGGCCGGCACTCCGGGGCTGTTCGGCAGCCCGAGCGTCGCCACGCCGCTCCCAGCCGAGACGAGAAAGCTGTCCCCGTGCCCGTGATATCCGCCCGCTATTTTCACAATCAAGTCACGGCCGGTTGCCGCACGCGCGAGACGCACCGCGGACATAGTCGCCTCGGTCCCGCTGCTCACAAACCGGATCATCTCCACCGACGGCACGAGCTCACACACCCGCTCGGCCAGCTCGATCTCCCGTGGACCGGTCACGCCAAACGAAAGCCCTTGTCGCACGGCGCTGGTCACCCGTTCGCGAACGGTGGGATGATCGTGTCCGAGAAGAACCGCCCCCCACGACATGACGTAATCGACCAATCGTTGGCCAGAAACCGTCGTGAGGTGCGCGCCACTCGCTTCGCGCGCAAAGATGGGAGCGCCGCCGACCGAACCGAACGCGCGAACGGGTGAGTTGACACCGCCGGGTAGAACCGAGCGAGCCCGGCGCGCCAGGTCAGCGGGATCGGTCACGCTCGTGCGACAGCGCGGAAATCGTAGTCTTCGTTCTCCCGGATGGTCACGGAGACGAAGTCACCCGGTTCGGACCACCCGCCACGTTCCACATATGTCAGGCCATCGACATCGTCAGCCTGCCATTTCACCCGGCCAATATGCGTCGCACCGGTCTCATCGGGCTCGGCGATGCCGTCGATCAGCACCTCCGTGTCCATCCCAACATACCGCGCAAGGCGATCCTCGGAGATCGTTCGCTGCAACTCCAGCAAGTCCTCCTGACGCGCCCGCTTGTCCGGTTCGGGCACATCGTCGACGTATTCGGCGGCACGAGTACCCTCTTGGGGCGAATACGTAAATACACCGAGCCGCTCGAACTCGATTTCGCGGGCAAAATCACACAAGACGCGGTAGTCATCCTCCGTTTCACCGGGAAAGCCAACGATGACCGTGGTTCGAATCGCGATATCGGGGACGGCGGACCGAAGCCGCGACACGCGACCGCGGATCGTCTGATGACGCTCCGGGCGTCGCATGCGACGCAGCATCCTGTCTGACGCATGTTGGATCGGGATGTCGATATACGGGACGATTCGGCTTTCCGACGCCATGAGATCGATCAACCGCTCGGTGAGCCCGTACGAATACACATACAACAACCGGAACCACGGGATGCTGGTCTCGTCCAGCAATGCACGGAGGAGTTCCGGCAGGCCCGGGCCACCACGGCCAAGGTCCCGTCCATAGTGTCCCAGATCCTGGGCTACGAGGTTCACCTCACGAGCGCCCTGTTGCTCGAGCGTCTGCGCTTCACGGATGAGGCGCTCCATCGGTTCCGACCGGTGCTTGCCGCGCATCAGTGGGATGGCGCAAAACGCGCAGGTGTGATCGCACCCTTCAGAGATCTTGAGATATCGCACATGGGGACCGTCACCAAGGTGCTGGCGCACGCCTGGGTGTTCGGCAACCGGATCCCGGATCAACCCGCGTTCGGCGAGTGCGGGAACCAACCCAGGCAGATCCGCAAACCCCAGAAACAGATCGATCTCGGGAATCTGCCGCGCCAACTCGTTTCGATATCGCTGCACCAAACACCCCACCGCAGCAATCGCCTTGACCGTGCCACGGGCCTTGAGGGCGGCAGCGTGCAGCATAGCGTCGACGGACTCCTGCTTGGCCGCGTCGATGAATCCGCAGGTATTCACCAAAATCACGTCGGCGTTCGTGAGGTCCGGGACCACACGCGCTCCGTGACCCACCAACTCGCCAACGAGTCGCTCGGAGTCGACGGTCGCGTTGTCACACCCCAGCGAAACGACGCCGAGGTTCAC
>JBFHWR010000080.1:0-12635 GCA_041599395.1 Gemmatimonadales bacterium
CCGACCCCGCGGCGTATCGCTACCGACTGCGAGAGAATGGACAGGGACGCCGCGGGCGTACCCCACATCGTAACGTGTGCGTCCTTGCTTCTCATACCCTGCCGAGGCGACCTTATGGGCATGGCTGCTCCCGCCTATTACACGGCCGAAATGGTGCGAGCACTCCCGGACGACGGAAACCGGTACGAGACGGTTCACGGGGAGCTACTTGTGACCCCGTCCCCTCGAATGTGGCACCAGGTCGTTCTCCAGCGCCTCTCCTATGTTCTCGCAGGCTACGTCGAGCGCCACCAGATCGGCCAAGTTCTTTGCTCACCCGCAGACATTTCGTGGGGTCCCGACATCTTGGTCCAGCCCGACCTGTTCGTGGCCGATCTCGACGAAGTCCGGACGCACTCGTGGGAGAACGTCAAGAACCTGAGTCTGGTGGTTGAAATCCTGAGCCCCGCCACCACCCGCCACGACCGATTCACCAAGCGGCGGCTGTACCAGCAGGTCGCCATCCCCACGTGCTGGATCATAGACGCTGACGCGCACCTGGTGGAGGTGTGGACGCCAAGTGCCACGCTCCCCGTCGTCGAACGGGAATCGCTGGAGTGGCACCCCCTCGGGCAGACGGAGCCGCTGGTAGTGAGGCTCGAGGACCTGTTCAGGCAGGTTTGAGCCGTCGCGCGGACGATGTGCCACGGTGGCCGTCGCTACAAACAGATGCTGAATCGTTAAGCCGCTGCAGACGGAATGAGCCCCGTCAATGCCGTCACAGCGCGATCGATCTCGCTCGTCGTATTGTAGAAATGGGTCGAAACACGAAACGCGGGATGTCCGTCCCGCACGTGTTCGTCTATGTACAGTTTCCGCTCATCAAGCGCGGCGACGCCTTCGATCGGGTCGACGCCCTCCAAAACGAAGATCGTTGACCCCGGCGCCGAGGTGTCTCGGGTAGGGCCGCTTACAATTCGAGCAGCAGAAATGTCCGCGAGTTGCTGTTTGAGATAGTCCGACAAGTACCGATCCCGCGCCGCAATCGCTTGGATTCCAAGTCGTTCGACGAATTCCACCGCGGTAGCGACGGAGGCGCGAAGCGGGAGATCTGGCGTTCCGCCCGGAGCGTACCCCGGTTGTTCCGGACTCGGCTGGGGCTCAAACGACGAGTACCAGCGTTCACGCGCCCGGCGGCTCACGTACCACATGCCGGTGCCCATCGGACCAAGCATCCATTTGTGCAAGCTCGCCGCATACACGTCGCAACCCAGGTCATGGAGATCGATCGGAAGCATTCCCACAGCCTGCGCCCCATCCACCACGCTCGCGATCCCGCGCTCACGTGCAACGGCGCACAACTGCTTCACGGGGTACACATGACCGCCTCGCGTAACATGGCAGAAGGCGATCGCACGAGTGCGGGTCGTTATCTTGGCGGCAATCAGGTCAACCACCTGGTCCGGTGTCTCGAACGGACTGGGAATGAAAACTTCCTTCACCGCGACGCCGTGTCTCGCTTGGCGGTAGCGCCACGGTTTTGCGCCGGCAGGGTGTTCCTGTGTGGTCATGAGTACTTCGTCGCCGCGGCTCAGCTCCAGACCTATCGCCTGGAGGTGGAGTGGCTCGGTCGCGTTTCGAGTGAGCATCACCTCATCGGGGTCCGCTCCCACGAACCCGGCGAGCGCGGGAATTGAGTGATTGACGATGACATCGGTCAGCGCGTGCTTCCCGTGTAGCGGGTCCCGCGAGAGCATCGCATACCCGCGAGCGACTGCGTCTGCGACACGCGTGGGTGGCATACCGAGGCTGGCATTATTCAGGTAGGTGACTGATTCGTCGATAGCGAACTGCGCACGTACCGTTACCCACGCGTCATCGTGCGGCGCCGCGGGAGGGACCATCTGGAGATCTGATTCGCTCTCCTCAGTGCGGCAGCCACCCAATGCGCCGGCGGTGAGCCCGGCCATACCGCTTGCCAGAAACGAACGCCGAGAGACCATGGTTGTACCTCGCGTAGGATGGATCCGATGAGACCGCGACGATATTCGCGGCCACTGGCCAGCTCAAGGCCTAGCCCCCATCTTGGGGAGTTCTCAGTCCCACACGCAACCCCTCCCCGGCTGAGGTCACACATGGATCGATTCGTTCGCAGTTCCCGACTGGTACTGTTCACCATCGCGCTCGGCGTCGCGGGACGGACTGCTGAAGCTCAGGTTGATCATCCGATGGATCCGCTTTCCTGGCAGGAATACTGGACGGTGCTCGAGGTCCTGGAATCGGAGGGCCATCTGAACGACGAAACGCGGTTCTCGCAGGTCGGTCTCCGCGAGCCGTCAAAGACGACCGGGTGGGGATGGGAACCGGGTGGTGAGGTCGAGCGCGCCGCCTTTGCCGTGGTCAAGCAAGGTGCGCAGACGTTCGAAGCCGTGGTCGACGTCGGCACGGCGCGTCTGGTTTCATGGACGGAGGCGAGCGACGTCCAACCCAACTGGCTCTCGGAAGAGTTCTTCGCGATGAGCGGCGTTGTAAAAGAACACCCGGAGTTCGTGGCAGCCCTCGAGCGTCGTGGGTTTACAAACCTGATGTTTGTGGAATGCGTGACCCTACCCCCCGGGATGTACGACCGGCCCGAGTGGAAGAACCGACGGGTCGGGCAAGTGAACTGTGAAGACACGCGACGCGTGCGTAATACCTGGACCCGTCAGATTGAAGGGCTCACGGCAATTGTCGACATGAACACCGAGGAAGTTCTCGAGGTGATCGACGAAGGAATCGTTCCGGTCCCTACCGTGAATGCCGACTTCGACGACGCCTCCATCGGCCCACCACGCACACACGCTGCCCCCATCAGCGTGGAACAACCGCTTGGCCCGGGCTTCACGCTCAACGGCCACGAGGTCGTCTGGGATCGCTGGAGCTTTCACGTGAGGCCGGACCAGCGCTCTGGTGCGGTTATCTCGCTCGTGCGGTACCACGAGGGCGACCGCGCGCGGCCGATCCTCTACCAGGGGTTTCTCTCTGAGATCTTCGTTCCATATATGGATCCGTCTACGCCGTGGTACGCGCGGAATTTTCTCGATGCCGGAGAATACTCGACGGGAGGGCTGGCCAAGCCGTTGGAGCCCGGCATCGATTGCCCCGATAACGCGCGCTACCTCGACTTTGTCGTGGCGGGCGACAACGGGAGGCCCAGCACGGTCGAACGCACGGTGTGCCTTTTCGAGCGCTACGCGGGGGATGCGGCGTGGCGGCATCGCGACGAAACCGCCAAGGGCCGCCCGAAGCGGGATCTCGTGGTGCGATTCGCCGCCGTGCTTGGGAACTACGACTACTACTTCGATTGGACGTTCCAGCAGGACGGCTCGATCCGCGTTGCCGTGGGTTCGACGGGTATCGCGGAAGTGAAGATGGTGAGCGAGCGTATGGCCATGGCGGCGGGGACAAATGGTGAGAGCGGCTCGAACGGAGGCACATCGGAGGCAGCACCGGCAGATGCCTACGGACGGTTCGTGGCGGAAAACATCGTAGCAGTGAACCACGATCACTACTTCAGCTTTCGGCTCGATCTCGACGTCGACGGGACAACCAATCGGTTCCAGCGGGACCACCTCGTACAGAAACGTCTCCCTGCGGACCACGTTCGCCGGAGCCTTTGGGTGGTCGAGAGCCAAACCGCGAGATCGGAGAGTGAGGCAAAGCTCAACGTCGAGCTTCGGCGTCCGGCTTTGTGGCGCGTAATCAATCCCAGCGTCACGAACCATGTCGGCTATCCCGTCAGCTATCAGCTCATGACGTCGGGAGCGATCGAGACGCTGTTGAGTGAGGACGATTACCCCCGCCGCCGCGCCGGTTTCATCGATCATCATCTCTGGGTGACGCCGTACGCCGAGAACGAGCGCTATGCGGCCGGGAAATATCCAACGCTCAGCGAACCCGGCCAGGGTCTTCCCCGCTGGACGAGCACGGATAGGAACATCGCCGACACGGACATCGTTCTGTGGCATACGATTGGAATGCACCATGTGGTTCGGGCCGAGGATTGGCCCGTCATGCCAATAATGTGGAAATCGTTCGAGCTGAGGCCGTTCGATTTCTTCAACCAGAACCCGGCGCTGGATCTGCCAAAGACGCCGTAGATTAACGTCGAATGTTCAGCCGTCGTGAATTCTCCGGCGTCTTGTTGGGAGTGGGCGGCGCCTCACTGCTTGGCTGCCGGCTCGACAGTCGATCTATCCGCATCGACGGTGTCGTCGTGCAGCGGGACGTCGCAGTGGTCATGCGCGACGGGACCCGCCTGGCATGCGACGTCCACCGGCCTGCGCGGTCCGGCCAAGTAATCGCTGGCGCGTTCCCCGTCATCCTCGAGCGCACTCCGTACGGAAAGCACCTGCCGTCCAGAACAGAACGGAGCCTCGCGCAGCTCGACGACGCCCGGTCTCGAAACGAGGTTGCGGCAATGTTTGTGCGGCGCGGATACGTCGTCGTGTATCAGGACGTGCGAGGGCGGTACGGGTCGGAGGGCGAGTTCCGCAAGTATGTCGACGACGCGCAGGACGGGTTCGACACTTGCGCATGGATTCTCGAGCAGCCGTGGTGTGATGGACGGATCGGCGCCAAGGGATTCTCGTACGCGGCACACACCGTCGGAGCCTTGGCCAGTGCGGGCGCCCCGGGGGTCGCTGCCATCTACGTGGATTCGGGGGCGTTTGCAAATGCCTACCAAGGCGGGATCCGCCAGGGTGGCGCATACGAGTTGAAACAGGCCACCTGGGCGTACCGCAACGCGCTCGTGAGTCCCGAGGTAACACAGGATCCCAAGGCGAAACAGGCGCTCGAGTCAGTCGACATCCACCAGTGGTTTGGCCGGATGCCATGGCAACGTGGCGACTCACCACTCACGGCTGCGCCGGCATACGAGTCGTACATGTTCGAGCTGTGGGAGCACGGGAATTTCGACGAGTACTGGAAGCGTCCAGGACTCTACGCCGAAGGGTTTCACGACCAGTTTCCCGACGTGCCGCAGGTGCACATTTCGTCGTGGTTTGATCCGTACCCGCAAACGGCGGTCGCCAACTATCTTGGGCTCTCCCGGTCCAAGCGCAGTCCGGTCTGGCTCGTTCTTGGCCCGTGGACACACGGAAATCGCTCGCACACCTTCGCAGGCGACGTGGATTTCGGCCAGGCCGCCACGTGGGATGGCAACGTCTCGTCGGACTACTGGGAGTTTCGAAACAGGTTCTTCGACCGATACCTGCTTGGCAAAAAGAACGGCTTCGAACGGGAGCCCAGGGTACGCGTCTTCGTAATGGGGGGAGGAACCGGCCGTAAGAACGCCGCCGGGCGCATGGACCATGGGGGGCGGTGGCGGGCTGCCGAAATTTGGCCGCTTCCGAAGACCGCCTACCAAGAATTTTACCTGCAGGTACACGCTGCACTCGCGGCCGATCCCCCGGTGCGCGAGGGAATGAAGCGATCATTCGAATACGACCCGAGCAATCCCGTTCCCTCGATTGGCGGCACGATCACATCGGGGGCACCCATTATGGTGGGCGGCGCATTCGACCAGCGTGAGTCTCCTGATTTCTTCGGATGCAAGCCGCCGTATCGCCCACTCGCCGAGCGACCCGATGTCCTGGTGTTCCAAACGCAGCCACTCGACGCAGGCGTGGAAATAACGGGTCCCATCAAGGTGGTTTTATGGATTTCGTCGGACGCTCCGGACACCGACTTCACGGCAAAGCTCATCGACGTCTACCCACCCAATGAAGACTACACGGATGGGTACGCCATGAATCTGACAGATGGGATTCTGCGCGTTCGCTACCGTGACTCGTGGGAGCACCCCAGCCTGATGGAGCCGGAGCGCGTGTACCAGATTACCATCTCAGCGTTTCCCACCAGCAACTATTTTGCGACCGGTCACCGCATCCGGCTGGACGTGTCCAGCAGCAACTTTCCCCACTTCGACCTCAACTTCAATACGGGGGAGCCGGAGGGACGCGCCACGCACAAACGCGTCGCGCACAACACGGTCTACATGGACTCGTCCCACCCGTCGCACGTCATCTTCCCGGTCGTCCAGGCTTGAGTCATCGTGTCCTCGGGCGGGCTCGCTCTCGTCCGCAGACTTTGGCGTGCTTGTCGTTTGCGATTCTCGCGATCTCGGGTTGTGCCGAACCCTCCGCCCGCGGCGTGACCGAATGTATTGCTCCCGCAGCAGCCGGCGGGGGGTGGGATCTCACCTGTCGATCGGTCGGCCGCGTGCTCTCCCAGCTCGCGCTAGTCACGGGGACCGTCCAGGTCACCAACATGCCGGGGGCGGGTGGCGGGATTGCCTTGGTACACACCGTGACCCAACGAAACGACGACCCACGGTTGCTGGTTGCGGCGAGCCCGAGTACCACACTAAACCTCG
This sequence comes from Gemmatimonadales bacterium, assembly GCA_041599395.1. Classification (GTDB taxonomy): domain Bacteria; phylum Gemmatimonadota; class Gemmatimonadetes; order Gemmatimonadales; family GWC2-71-9; genus JBFHWR01. The sequence continues at coordinate 6,398 of JBFHWR010000080.1, forward strand.
CACAGGCGCGATACGGGTCGCTGACCGAACACTCGGTGCGATGGGTGGCCGCAGTTGGCGCCGAGGTGGGAGCGCTCGCTGTTCGCTCGGATGCGCCCTGGCCCACTTTGCAACACTTGATGGATGATTGGAGAGAGGAACCACGATCCATCACGGTCGGCGGCGGCAGTGCGGTAGCAAGCCAGGATCACATGAAAGTGCTGCTGCTCGCCCGCGAGGCGGAAATCGACCCGCGCGCCGTCCGCTACATCCCGTTCGACGGCGGTGGAGAAGCGATGACCGCGATGCTTGGCGGGTTCATCGACGTGTTTTCAGGGGAAGCTTCAGAGATGCTTGGGCAGTTGGAAGCGGGGGCCATCCGGATCATTGCGCTGCTGGCACCCGAGCGGCCGAGTGGTGAGTTAGCCCGGTTCCCCACGGCACGGGAAATGGGGTATGACGTGTCGTGGCTCACGTGGCGCGGCTTCTACGCGCCAGCCGGCATTTCCGACTCGATCTACACGGACTGGGTAAAACGGCTGACCGCGCTTGCGCAATCCGAGCAGTGGGCCGAGGTGCGTGCCACGAATCGCCTGGAGCTATTTGTCCTTGCCGGAGACGAGTTTACCGCATTCGTCGAGTCGCAAGTGGCCGCGTTCCGTCGGGTTTCCGCGGAGATTGGAATCCTCCAATGAGCAAACAGATCGATCGGATCGTCGGGGCGGTCGCTTGTCTGCTGGCGCTCGCGGTCGCCCTCACCGCTCGTGGGTTCCGCGTGGGGTTCTACACCGATCCGCTTGGCCCGGCAGGGTTACCCTACATCGTCGCCGCATTGCTTGGCGTCGGAGGACTCGTTCTCGTATTCCGACCGAGCGAAGAAGCGGAGCGGCCGCGTACGATGTCGTTGGTGAATGGAGCGACCATCATCATCGGACTCCTCGCGTATCCCACGATTCTCCCGTACGCAGGATTTGTTCTGTCGACCACCGGTGTCATCGTTTTGCTCGGAACAGCATTTCGTGCACCACCGTTGCGGAGCGTAGTCTACGCCGCGGCATATACTGGGCTGCTCTACCTGCTGTTCTCGATCGCTCTCGGATTGCCGCTCCCGATCGGCAGCTTCTTCCTGCGGAGCGGATAACTTCGTGGGAGGAGAGACGCTCGCCTACCTTTTCAACGGGTTCGGGGTAGCGCTCCAGCCGTTGAACCTCGTCCTCGCCTTCATCGGAGTTCTCGTCGGCACGGTTGTGGGGATGTTGCCGGGTATCGGTCCAATCAACGCAATCGCGATTCTCATTCCGATCACATACACCGCGGGGATTCCGGCCGCTTCCGCGCTCATTCTCTTGGCAGGCATCTACTATGGCTCCCAGTTCGGCAACTCAATCAGCACGATCTTACTCAATGTTCCCGGCACGGCGTCGGCTGTCGTAACGGCAATTGATGGCTACCAGATGACCAAGCGCGGGCGCGCCGGGCCGGCACTCGCCATCTCGGCTATCGCGTCGTTCGTGGGCGGGACGCTCTCCATCTTCGGCCTCGTGTTTTTCGCGCCCGTTCTGTCGAGGTGGGCAATCCGATTCGGACCTGCCGAGTACTCTGCCTTGATGTTGTTTGCCTTCACTGCCCTGGCGAGTGTGTCCGGCCGGAGCCGGCCAAAGGCATTGATCGCAGTCGCTCTTGGGCTGTTTCTGGCATCCGTCGGGATCGATCCAAACAGTGCCGTGCCACGATTCACGTTCGGGCAACTGAAGCTGCTCGACGGCATGGACTTCGTCGTGGTGACCATTGGTCTGTTTGCCATCAGCGAAGTCTTTCTGGCCATGGAGGACACGGAGCGCGGGCAGTCGGTGACGCAATCCATCGGCAGAGTCATGGTCAGCGTCAAGGAACTGCTGCAGACCGGCTGGACAATGGTGCGCGGCAGTGCAGTCGGGTTTCTCGTCGGGGTTCTGCCCGGCGCGGGCGGAACGATCGCCAGCTTTCTGGCCTATTCAACCGAGCAACGACTCGTAGATCGCGACGGCACGTTCGGCACCGGGGACACGCGCGGGGTTGCCGCACCCGAGTCGGCGAACAACGCTGCCGCGACGGGTGCAATGATCCCGCTCCTCACGCTGGGCGTGCCGGGGAGCGGGACAACCGCGGTGCTTCTGGGTGCGCTGCTCGGGTTGAACGTCACACCCGGTCCGCTGCTCATCGAGCGAAGCCCGGAAGTATTTTGGGGTCTCGCCGCTTCGATGTACGTCGGCAACGTGTTTCTCTTGCTGCTGAACCTGCCCCTGGTGGGCGTCTTCGTCCGGGTGCTCGCGGTGCCGCGCTGGTTTCTCTTTCCCGGCGTCACCGCGCTCAGCTTTGTCGCGGTCTATGCCGTCAACCAGAGCCCGTTCGACCTCGTGTTGATGACGATATTCGGCGCCGTTGGCTACGTACTGCGAAAGGTCGAGATTCCCCTCGCTCCGATCATCTTGGGATTGGTTCTGGGACCACTGATCGAGAAGAACATCCGCCGCGCGCTGTTGCTGAGCGACGGTAACTGGGGGGTGCTGTTCTCAAGCAAGATCGCGGTTGCGTTCTGGTTGCTCGCGGTGGCGAGTTTGCTCATTCCGGCGGCCGTACGGATACTGGACACGCGACGGTGACTCAGGACGCAGGACGCAGGACGTCCCTAACGCCTAACTCCTATCTCATCTACATCATCCAATCACCTCTCGATACAACCGATACAGATTCCCACCCATAATCTTTTCGACCTCGTCCTCGGAGTAGTTCCGCGCGACCAACCCATCCCACACCACCTCCATCCGACGTGGTCCGTTCAGCTCGTCGATGAAATACGGCAGCTCGTGATTGACCACCTGACTCCCCTCTTCGGCACGAAGCTCGGCGACGTACTCCGGCGTCATCGTGATCACCCGGTGATCGCGATCGCTGCCAATACAGACATGGTCGATGCCGGAGACATTGACTGCATGGTCGATGTGGTCGAAGTACGCATGCAAGTTGTCCTGTTTCTTGAGCGTGAGAAACGGGCGGAGCTGGCATACGCCGACGACGCCACCGTGGTCCGCCAGGAGACGCAGGTTCTCGTCGGTCGTGTTGCGGACGTGGTGATGCACGGTTTCGCAAGCAGTGTGCGAGATGACTGCAGGCATGCGGGAATGTACGATGGCATCCGCCATCGTCGGCATGTTCGCATGCGAGAGGTCGACGAGGATGCCGAGCGCATTCATCCGATCGACCAGTTGTCGTCCGAACTCCGTGAGTCCTCCGCTGTCGCCTTCCGCGCGACATCCAACACCCGCCAAGTTCCGCTCGTTATAGGTGAGCTGGCTACTCCGGAGCCCCAGTCGGTAAAACATGTCCACCCGATCCAGATCGTCACCGAACTGCACGGCGTTCTGGTAGAGATAGAAGACCGCCATCCGTCCCGAACGACGCGCGGCGTCTACCTGGGCCACGGACGTGGCTTTGATGAACAGGTCGGGATGCGCACCGAGATAGCGATCGTATTCCATAAGCCCATTCACCGCAAGCTCGAGGGCCTCGGCACCCACCGGCTTTGGGTCACACAACGTCACGGTGATGGAATCCATCCCGCTCGCCAGCATCGCTCGCACGAGGGGGGGCTCGTAGATCGTTCTGAGCTCACCCATGGCATCCATGATCAACGCACGGGGATTGCGCGCGAGGCCTGGAGTCCGGTTAGCCACTGCCTCTGCAGCAACACCCCGCGGCATCAGATGCAGGGCAGTTGTCGAGACAAGTGCACCTCGCAAGAAGCTCCGTCGGTTCATCTCAGATCGCTCCTCGCCGATCGCTAATATCCGTTTGTCTCACGCATCTCTTCTCCACTCTCCACTCTCCATTCTCCACTCTCCGCTCTCCATTCTCCACTCTCCACTCTCTAGTTCCCAATCGGATCGCCCGGCGCGAGCGGAAGGGCGCGGCCCGGAACCGTGTCATCGGTGCGGTTTTCCCACCGACGAATGTCCACCGCGACCAACCGCTGGTGCGGCGACGGATTGCTCATGCCTTCCAGCCGGCCGGCGAGCGTGTGCAACCGATCCGAGAGTATCGCCCGCACCTCAGCCGAATTGTCGTCGCTGCCTGCCTGAACCATCATCTCATCGGCCACCACCCGCTGGATCGCATGCAACACCCTGGCACGATACTCGGTACGCGGAACAGCCGCGTTCCACGTGACCTCGATCAGACGGTCAATGACTTCTTCCAAATCCGGGTAATTTCCCATACTACCGAACACGACCAGCCGTGCCATGCGCTCCGGATGCAACAGTTGTGTGACCGAAAAGCTCGCCGCCGACTCGGCAGCGCCCAATGGATCAAACAGAAGCCCGGTGTATCCCGAGAACACGACACCTTCATTCCGGCGATACGCGGGCGGCGGGATCATTTGAATAATCCGTTCGGGGAGCGCCAGAAAGTCAACCGTAAGCGTCGATAGTGCGGTCTCCAAGGCGTCTCGCTGTTCCTCTGCGGCAACGATGGTGAAGGGCGTTTGACCATCACCACGCATCGCATAGCGGTAGTCCGCGCCCCCCAAGCTCTGCACCGCAGACGTGAGTTGGAACCGATGGTGCATGTACAGCGGAAACAGGACCGCTTCGAGCGTCGACATGGGCTCTCCGACGCGAATCACGGCGGGCCCGAAGCTCTCGAGTCCGATGCGACGGACGTCGATCTCATGCTTCAGATGGTCAACCAGATTCGAGCCGTTGTCCCACACGGACGCGTACTGATGACCGGCGCCGCGGAAGTTGTTGTTGTTATGTGCCATGAAGATGAGACCGTTGTCGATTCCCTCGCGCGTGATGGCCTCGAGCGCGGTCCGCTCATCGGTTCCTGAGGGAAAGTCCTGATACAGCCACCGCACCGTCAGCTTGTCGTATTCGCCGATGCGCTGCACGTACGCATTCGATAAATCGAGCTCGCCGTTCTCGATCTCAACGAACGGTGCCGGATAATCCATGACACTTTCCCGGTTGTACGCGCTCGTCATGTAGTTGTGCGGGAACCCCAAGGTGTGCCCAATCTCATGCGCCGTGAGTTGGCGCCACCGCGCGAGGGCCATCTGGACCGCGTCGCCGTCGTTGGCGACTTCCGCCAGATACTCGAAGTCCGGTGCTCCGGCGAGCCCACATGCATCGTAGTACATCCCCTCGTCACCCGTCGGTGTAAAGGGCGGTACCATGCCCTCACCCAGGAGGTAATCTTTCCGCAGCCGCAGGCTACCCATGTTCACGTTGCCCTTGATGATCTCACCCGTGCGCGGATCGACCACCGACCCACCGTAGGAATACCCGAGCGTCCGCCGATGCGTGTAGTGGACCATGTTGTAGCGAACGTCGTTGGGATCGGCGCCAGACGGGAGCACCTCGACACGAAACGCATTGATATAGCCGGCTGCCTCGAACGCTTGGTTCCACCACAGGGCGCCCTCAATCGTCGCGCTCCGAACGGGTTCCGGAATGCCGGGATCGATGTAGTAGATAATGGGCTCAACCGGTTCTGAACGCGCGGCATTTGGATTCCGTTTCTTGAGCCGATGCCGGGCAACCCAATGCAACGCCAGGTTGGTGTCGATTGCGCTCGCGTAGTCGTAGATGGTGGGTCCGTTCACGCCCACCCGGGGATCCATCACGCGCGGCGTATACCCGTCGTCGGGAAGCTGCACAAGAGAATGGTGTTGCCGGAGCGTCACCGCCTCCCCGGTTGCAGCCACACCCCTCACCAAGGACCCGGGGTCGTCACTGGTGAAGGTCAGTATGGTCTCGACCTCGGTATTCTGCGGAAACGATTTCGTGTTGGGCAGATAGAATGTGCTGCGGGACTTATCCAACGCGAACCGGCCCTGCCCACTCCGCTCCATTTGCCGAGCCGCGCCCCGGGCATCCCGCAGGAAGAAATCCGTTGCGTCTACCAGGACGGCAGCTCCCGTTTGCGCCACGACCTCAAACCCCCAGTGGACGGACGGCGCGAACGCGTCACGAGCGGCCCGAACCTCATCCGGATTGTCGCTCCGTGCCTGGTATTGGTAATTCGGCTCCCACAGCAGCACTCGTGGTCCGATTCTCCTGGCCTCCAGGAGGTAGGTGCCACGGAGCTGACCGCGGTCGATGTTGACCGGGTTGCTGCCGAGGCCTGACCCCATAGAGATCTGATAGATGAACTCGGTGCCGAGCTTGTCGATCTCCCAATGCATCGTCCCGGCCGCTTCATCCCAGTACAGGGTGAA
>JBFHWR010000081.1:0-12621 GCA_041599395.1 Gemmatimonadales bacterium
GGACTTCCGGTGGGGTTGGTCGAGGCTTTGGCCTGCGGGCGAGCGGTCGTCGCAACCGATGTGCCGGGCTGCCGGGAGGTCGTGCGGCCAGAGGAAAACGGACTGCTCGTGCCGTTTGACGATACGCCGGCGCTGGCCGTCGCGCTCGAGCGATTGATTTCGAATCCGACGTTGCGGGCCCGCATGGGCGCGCGCGGACGCGAGATCGTCGTGCAGGAATTCGCCGGCGATGTCGTTGCCGATCAGACCCTACGGCTATACGCGGACGTGTTGGAGACGGCAACCGGTCGATCGGACCGTGCCGCATGAGAGGGGTCGCAAAGGCGCCTTGGCAGTGACGGGCGCCCTCACGAGGAAGGTGGAGGTTAGTAGATGAATACGCGGGAAATGTTGAAAGTCATCTGGCGGCGGAAGAGTTGGCTCTTCAGAAAACGCGGCTTCAAGAAATCGTTGAACCTCGCGGTTGCCACGAAGGATTTTGCACTGAAACGTGAGACGACGTCCTCGATGCCGGCGGTGGTCAAGATCGACATCAGTCCGATCTGCAATCTGAGCTGCACGATGTGCGTGCATGCCGACCCGAATGGCAGCGATCGCATCGACCAGCAAGTGTTTGCGGCCGGTCACAAAATGACGGTCGAGCAGTACACCCGTATCATCGACGAGATCAAGGACCGGGCGCTGTCTGTCACCCTGTACACGTGGGGTGACCCGATGACCCATCCGGATCTCGACGAGTTGTGCCGCATCACGACTGACGCCGATCTCCAGACGCATATCAGCACAAACTTCAGCTTCAACCTGCCGGACCGACGGATTCGCAGCATCGTGGAGAGCGGGCTGACACACCTCACCGTGTGCGTTGACGGCCTGAGCCAGGAGAAATACCAGCGGACCCGCGTTGGTGGACGCATCGACTGGGTTCTTCGCAATCTCGAGCGGGTGTGCAAGGTACGTAAGGAATTGGGACAGGAATACCCGCTCGTCGAGGTCCAGTTCATCAAGTACCAGCACAACGTGGATGAGCTCGAGGAGGCCGAGAAGCTCGTGCTGGGAATGGGAGTGGACCAGTTTACGCACTACTGGGGCGACCTCCACAACCTCGCAGACCTCATGCCCGATCAGTATGAGGTCGTGCGACCGAAGCCCCGGGAGTCACTCCCGCACTGCTATTGGCCGCACTTCTCGACCGTCATCAAGTACAACGGGGACGTCATCCCGTGTTGTGACCATCGCGCGGCCGCGCAACACATCCCCGATAGTCCGGACGCGCGGGTGATGGGCAACGTATTCGAGACGAGCCTCACGGAGGTCTGGAATTCCCAGTCCTACCAGGACGCGCGGCGGTTCACGTCGGATCCGACGCGCTCGAAGGCCGAGGAGCGCCTGCAGAACCATTTCTGCGATGGGTGCCGGTTCTTGTTCGATACGAAGGTCGAAGAGCAATCCATGCGGATGGCAGACGAGTATCAGTTCGAGGAGATCTATACGCTCAACGCGCGGGGACGCCCGGTGCGGCGACCCGCGGCGCAAACAGGACTCGGTGCAGTCGCGAGCACCGCGCGATAATTCCGCCCCTCACCGCCACAATCCGGGGCTCGGCCACCGCTCACACGCCGAGCGGTGGCCGACTGTCTACCCGTCTCGCCACACGAACGTGGGAAGTTTGCAGATCCCGTTTGCCCTTTCCCGGCGCAACCCCTTGACGACGTTGCGCACCCTCCCGTACACTATGCGCACTTCTGACGGTCGGATTTTCCGGCACGAATTGGATCTGCTCACCATGAGCCGCACGGCGAACGGCAATCATGCGGAACCACGGCGCGAACCGAGGAAACGGGGGACCATTACCATGGCGCCATGGCTCAGGTTCGCCAGGGTATCACCTGCGCGAGCTGCGGATTGCCCTCGACGAGACGTCTCCAGCCCACTCACTTCCGCCGCTCCGCGACAGCGCTGCGAAAATCCTTGATGTTGGATGCGGCGCTGGTCAGACCGTGTCCGCACTGGGGCTGGATCCCGCAGCCCAGGCGTGCGGTGTGGATCCGGACCCCGTGGCTCTTCGTCTCGCAACCGATGTTGCCCCCGGCCTTCGGGTCAGCGCGGCCATCGGCGAGGCCCTGCCGTTCTCAGACGGACACTTCGAATGGGTCGTGTCGCGCGTTTGTCTCCCGTACACCGACATTCCGAAGTCGCTAGCGGAAATCTACCGCGTACTGGCGCCGGGCGGGCGCGTGTGGATGACGCTTCACTCCGCCTCGTTCACCCTCCGATGCCTCCTGCAAAACGCAACCCGCGGACGGCTCCTCGCAGCACTGTTCCGGCTCTACGTGCTGGCCAACGGGACCATGCTCCATCTCTTCGGATTCGCGGTTCGCGTTCCTTTTTCAAACGGATTGATCGAGTCGTTTCAAACCGTCGGGCGAATGCGGAAACTGCTGCGTGGAGCGGGATTCACGGATCTCGTGCTCCAGAACCGCGGTCACCATTTCACGGTCACCGCAAAAAGACCATCCGCGCGCCTCACCGAGGGCCAGGCGTTGAAGGGTGTGCCCGTTGTATCGCGGCGCACACCCGCTCCTCCACTCAGCGAGCGCTGAGGGAAAGCATCCGTCCCAGCTCGAAACGGTCGCACCTGCTCGTGTCTCCATGGTCCCCGTCGACGCGCTCGCGATGATGCGTCTGGGCGTGGTCATCCGATGAGTAACGGCTCGGGTGGCGGCGCCCTCGTGATTTCCCTGGATTTCGAGCTGGCCTGGGGAGTTCGAGATCAACCGTTCTTCAGCGCCTATCGAGAGAACCTCTCGGGCGCTCGTGCGGCAATCCCGCGCATACTCGAGTGTTTTGTCGAATACGGCATCCATGCAACGTGGGCAACGGTTGGCCTCCTGTTCTTCCAATCCAAAGACGAACTGAAGGCGGGCCTACCGGCCAAGCGGCCGCGATATCGTGATGCCGCGCTTTCCTCGTATTCCTATTTGGACCAGCTTGGCAGCGACGAAGAGACGGACCCGCTGCACTTTGCTCCTTCGCTGATCGACCTGATCGGCCGCCATCCACATCAGGAGGTGGCGACGCACACGCTCTCGCATTACTACTGCTTGGAGGAGCAGCAGGACGTCGAGGCCTTCCGCGACGACCTGGCCGCGGCGCTGACCCTCGGGCGTCGCCGCGGCATCGAGCTGGAGAGTCTCGTCTTCCCGCGGAACCAGTTCGATGACCAGCACGTGCAAGCGTGTAACGAGGTGGGCATCAAGTCGTTCCGGGGTGTCGAGTCAGCCTGGCTGTATGCAGCTCGACGCACAGGCCAAGAATCGATGGTTCGGCGCGGCATCCGACTGTTGGACGCCTACATCAACATCTCCGGGCACCACGGCTATCCCCGAGAGCATGTGGGTCGAACACTACCCCACAACCTGCCGTCGAGCCGTTTTCTGCGCCCCTATTCTGCAAAGCTCCGACTGCTCGAACCGTTGAAGCGGAGGAGGATCGCTGCGGATCTTTCGCATGCAGCAGCGAACGATCTGATCTATCATCTCTGGTGGCATCCCCACAACTTCGGGACTCACTTGGAAGAATCCCTGACCTCACTCAGGGCGATATTCGACCACTTTGTCCACCTCAAGGACCGCTATGGGATGGAGAGCCTGAACATGGCGGAACTGTCGGCGCAGCTCAGGGAAACAGGCTAGGCGTTCAGGGTGCTGCGCGGATCCGTTGCAGCCGTCGCACGGGTGGTACGGGTAGCGGCGGCGTCACGGCGTACGCTCGTTTTTTGTTGCCGGTAAAGTTGCCGCCGGCGGACTGAAGTCATCTCCGGATCTTTCTGACGAGCGCAGCCACGGTGCGCATCAAGATTCGGATATCTTCGATGAACGTCCGGCGCTCCACGTACAGGAGGCGAAGGCGGTTCTTCTCAGTCCGAATCTTGGTTACGAAGGCCCGATGGGCATCTTCGGGACTCCCTTTTCCGATGACGTCCTCATGATCGACAAAACGAATTGACGCGTAATCGGTAATACCCGGCCGCACTTCCAAGATCCGACGCTCTTCGGCGCTGTACTCGTTGGTATGGATTTCCACCTCTGGGCGCGGTCCAACCAGGCTCATCTCACCACGGATCACGTTGATGAGTTGGGGAAGCTCGTCGAGTTTGTACTGTCGGAGAAACGCGCCGTTGCGCGTCAGCCGCGCATCCCCGAGAGCCGTAGTGTGGCCAAGACGCTCCGACCCCACCACCATCGTGCGGAATTTCAATACGTTGAATGTCTTCCCATCCTTCCCCACCCGCTCGCCCCGATAGAGAATCGGCCCCGGCGACGACAGACGAACACCGAGCGCGATCGCCGCATACAGAGGAGACAGCAGAATGAGACCCAGTGTCGCGGCCACGAGATCGAAGCCGCGCTTGGCGACCGCATAGGCGAGGTTCGACACGGGCCGGCTGACGTTCGTCCGAGGGTTGGTGTCGCTGCCTGAGGTCGCGGAGTGAACGGCGTGGTCGGCGGCGCTTCCGGTCATCGCCATGACGCAGGGCTCGCCGCCCCTGAAGGCTGCGAACGGCAGGACACGCCGGGCTCCCGAATCAGTCTGCGACCGCCTCTTGGTGGCGCTGCCGGCTCTTGGTCACAGCGGAGGACCGCACGGCATCCGGTTGCGGCCATCCCATGCCGGTGGGCTCCGCATCCCGTGTCCCCCGTGGAAACGGCTCGAACGTGCCCGCCCGCTGCCTCATCACCTTCAGATTCGAATAGATTGGCTGACTATAATCGCGCAGCTCCGGATACTGCTCCAGGGCGTTCACCATCTCGCGGATGCCGGACCGTACGTCGTGTTGCGGAGCGAATTGCAGTGCGTCTCGGATTCGCTCAAACGACACGCGGTAGTTTCGCGGATCGTCAATTGCATCACTCGTTTCGACCTGGATGTCCGCAACTTCCTCGGAGACGACCTGCGCCACGTCGGAGATCGTGTAGTTCATGGCCTCGCTGCCGACGTTGAAGATCCTGCCTTTGACCTGCTCCTCTGCCGACGTCGCGGCGAGGAAGAACGCGTTCGCAGCGTCACGGCAATGGACGAACGGTCTCCATTGGTTCCCACCGGTGACTCGGATCCTGCCGTTCACCACGGCATGCGCGGTCAGTGTATTGACCACGAGATCGAATCGCATGCGTGGCGAGTATCCAAACACCGTCGCCAAGCGGAGCACAACCGGCACCACTTCGTCACACTGTTCGAAGATCACGTTCTCGGACATGATCCTGGTTCTGGCGTACAGAGACACGGGATTCAGCGGAGACGACTCGGTCAGTAGCTGGTCGTCGCTTGCTCCGTACACGCTACAGCTGGAGGCAAACACGAGTCGATTGACCCCGTAGAAATTGCAGGCTTCGACGAGGATCTTGGTGCTCTCATAATTCAGGTTGAGCGTCTCTTCCGCGTCGACTCCGCAGGCGGGATCTCCGACGATTGCCGCTAACGCCACGACGGTTCCCACGTCTTTGACGCTTGCAACCACGCTCCGGACGCTCGAGATATCTCCTTCAATGACCTCCAGGCGGGGATGCCCCCGCAGGGCCGCCAGGCCGTGGTCGCCATTCAAGAAGCTGTCCAGCACGCGCACACCGTAACCGCTCTCGAGCAGTTTTCTGACGAGGTGGCTCCCAATGTATCCCGCGCCCCCGGTGACGAGGACGTTGGAGTCGCGGTTGGCGGACGACGCGGTTGTGAGGAGCGATCGACTCACCTCCTGCGAGTCCATCAAATCTGCCAGGGTGACGCGTGGATTCGTGTTGGCGACCCGGTTGTCGCTGACAATATCGCGAAACGCCGGTACCACTTGCACCGAGGCGCCGTGGCGTCGCGCGCAATTGATGAGGTCGCGGACAATGGCCCGATCGGCGGATGGCATGGCCACGACGACGTGCTCGATGTCCTGTTTTCGAAGGACGGCGGCGAGGTCCGTGGTGGCGCCGACGACCGGTGTGCCCAAAATGGTGCCGCCCCGCTTCGACGCGTCGTCATCGAGGAATCCAACCACACGCCACGGCCCTCCGTTGTGCGCCTTCAGCTCCCCCATGAGGGCGCGCGCGGTGTTCCCGGCGCCGACGAACAGCGTGCGGACTTTCTTGGAGTGCGAGTTACCAAGCCGTCTTTCGCGCCGTTGAATTTGGAGCCGCCGCAACGCACGGACACCGATCGTGCCGAGCACATAGAAGGCCCAATCAATGACCACCACGCTATAGGGAATCTGCAGGAGCGTCGTCACGCGCAGCACCGCCATGACGACCGCGGCAAACGAGCTGCCGGCAAAGATCACCTGCGTTTCCCGCAGGCTGGTGTACTGCCAGATCTGTCGGTACGCGCCGAGGGCGTAGTTGATCAGACCCTTCCCGACGACCACGGCGGGGACCAACCAGGGTAACTGGTTGAGGTGAAACGGCAGGATGGTTCCTTCGAAGCGCAGGAAGAACGCGACGAAGATCGCAACGGCAGCAATGACGGCATCGATGCCGGCCTTGGCTGCTTGCCTCATCCTCGGCGGTGGGCCGTGGGCGATGTGCCGACTAGCGTTTCGCAACATAGGGACCTGGGGCTCTCCTCGCACGGCTAGTTATTGCTTCGAACGAGCGCATTGGCGACGATGAGCGCTGTCGCCGAAAGCAATCCGCCCACCACGACGGCACTGTTTCGCGAAAACCAAGACCGTTCGGGCACGACGATCTGATCGCCGGAACGGGCACGCTCGGCGAGAAAGACGTCACTGCTGAGATCGGTGAACACGGGCTGTCCGTCGCGAACGATCCGCACTCCCTGGAGTTTTCCCTCCCGGGTTGCCCCCCCCGCCAGCGCAATTGCATCCGCAAGGGTCATCGTTGGGTCGACGTGGTAGAGTCCCGGCTGGGCCACCGCACCCAGGATGCGAACACGTCGCAACAACGTGATCGACACATCCTGCCTCGCGGCGAGTTCTCGGGCGTACGCTTCACGCAGATCGACGAGCAACTGGTCGCTCGACACGTCGACGGCCCGAAGCCCCCCGAGGATCGGCAGCGTCACACTTCCGGTTTCGTCGATCTGGTATTCGCCATTCAACGTCGGTTCGCGCCAGAACGTGAGCCGAATGGCGTCTCCCGGCGCCAACGTCATCCCATCATCCGGCGGAACGGCCTGGCCGTATCCTGGCTTCGCGACTGGCCCGACCGCGACGACCACCAGAAGCGCCCGCACCCACCATTGCAGTCTTTGGCCCGCAACCCTCATGAAATCCTCCACGTCAGTTACGCTTTCTTGGTTCCGTACGTCCCGTAGCCATAGGCGTACCGCGAGTAGTACCCACCGGGCACCCGAACATCATTCAACACCACACCGATGACGTTGCCACCGCATCGGGCCAACCGATCGAGAGTGATCTCCAACGCATCGCGATCCGTCCTCCCGCCGCGCACCACGACTACGACCGAGTTCACCACCGTCGCAATGGTTGCGGCATCGGAAATCAGGCTCAGGGGCGCCGTATCGACGATGATCAGATCGAACTTTGTGCGCGCCCGATTGATGAGCTTGCCGAACTCCGGCGACTCGAGAAGGGGGGTCGCATTGGCCGTTGGCGTGCCCGCCGGAATCATCCACAGCTTCGACTGATCCACCGCAATCTCCAGCGACACCTCACTGAGCTCACATTTTCCCTGTAGGAGATCGCTCAGACCGTCACGATCAGGTGGCACATTGAAGAACCGCGTTGCACCTGCAGCCCTCAAGTCCGCATCGATGAGCAGTGTCTTGGTTCCGTGTGTCGCGCGGATCATCGCCAGGTTGCACGCCGTGAACGTCTTACCCTCATCACGACCCGCGCTCGTGATGGCGACCGCCTGGGCGCTGTCGAGGCCATGCGCCGTTCCCGCAAAACTCAAGTCCGCGGCCAAGCTGCGAATGGCCTCGATCGTAAACTCGGTCATCGCTTCGCTTTGTTCACGACGAGCCCGTACCGGTTTCTCAGGCTCATACGCGCCGGACGCGGTCAAGACCTTGCGCGAGTTGTTCTGGTGGGGCCTCAGACGTTTGAACGGTATCAGCGGTCCTGCGTCCCGTTGCCTCGGAATCATGGAGAGCACAGGCAACCCGGTCTCGCGCTCCACCTCTTGACGCTCACGAAGGCTCGTATCCGCGGAATCGCGGTACAGCGCCAACAAGACCCCAACCCCCAAGCCCAACACCAGACCGAGCGCAAGGTTCAGCTGCGGATTGGGCGAGGCCGGCGCAAGGGGCATCGACGCGGCATCTACGACGCGAACGCTCGGCAGGTTGACGGCCTCGGCGACCTCTGCCTCCCGCAGCCGCGTCTCGAGCAATCGGTACAAATCCTCCAACGACTCGGCCTGCCGCTCGAGGCGCTCCACCTGAACCTGCGTCGTCGGTAGGGTGGCCAGACTTCGCGACATCTGCACGAGCGTGGTGTCGATCGACCGAATCTGGGCAGCCAGTGAATGCTCGTAGCTCACCGCAATCGAACGCACTTGGCGCTCCAGATCCCCGATTCGCCCGTCAACCGCGACGACATCTTGGTTTTCCTCGCTGCGTCGCAACACGAGTTCCGCGCGCTGGTCCTCGAGCCGGTTGACGTCGGACAGCAACTCGCGCACGGAGGCGTTCCGCAAGAACGTGGGGAAGCTCGCCAAGTCCCGGTACTTCCGCGTGTCGACAGACTCCGACTCGATTTCCTGAATGAGGCCCGCCAGGGCGGAGCGCTCGGCCTCGAGCGCGTCCCGCTCCCCCTTGAGTTGCGTGTACTTGGTGACTTCCTCGGTCGCACGATCGGCAAGTGCGACCACCTGGTTTCGACGGCTGAACGATTCCAGGCTGTCTTCCGCAGCCTCGAGCTGCTCTCCCAGCCGCGTGACTTGGCCCCGTAGAAACGTCGCCTCAGCGGTGGCTTCGGCGCGCTGCAGGTTGGTACGAAGCTGGATGTAGTTCCGCAGGGTTCGGTCACACAGCGCATGCGCCAACTCGGGCGCTGGACCTTCGCACACGACACGGATGACGTCCGCCTCGCCATTGACGCGGGATACGTCTACCTGTCGTTGCGCATTCTGGACCGCTACCCCGAACCGACTCGTGTGAATCGTGAACCCTTGAGCGACGAGGGCAGGCGGAATCGTGCCGGCCAGACCGGCAAACGTGATCTCGAGCTCGGGATTGCCTACTGCCACCACCGCCTCGGTCTCGAGATCGGTGACGACGTAGCCTGAAGCGCGATCAGACCGGACCACGTAGCTACCGGGAACGGCATCGCGCCCAGCGGTGAAATCGCGCAGGACCTCGCCCGGGCGCAGGCGGTCGTCGGAGGCCTCGACCGACACGTGGAGGTCGAGTTGATCGACGACGCTCTCCAGCACGTTCCGGCTCTTGATCAGCTCGATTTCCGTCTCGATCTGGTCCCCGGTCAGACTCTGTAGTGCAGCCAACACGGGAATGTCGGTCCGCCGGTTCTGTTCCTCGACCAGGACGAGAGCGGATGAGCGATACGTCCGGGGCTGAAGGTAGGTAAGGACCGCGACGGCCCCCACCACACACACCACGCCAATTACCACGAATTGACGTCTGCGCCATAGCTTATGGAGAAGCGACCGGAACTCGTCAGGAGGCGGCGTCCTCGGCGACGCGACGCGGGAGTACCCGACCGCGAGTCGCGGAGTCGTGCGTGATGCCGCAGTTGTCGGAAGCGATACGTCGCCTGGCATAATTCTGGGCGTCCCCCCATGTGAGTTGAGCCACAGCCTGACCGGCCAAGGGTCTCGTGGTCACGGCTGTAGGCGTCCGATGCTTGTCTACTGGCTTCGATTGCGCCACGGCCCAATGTCCGAGTTCGGGAAGGCGATTTACGCCTTAGGAGAGTCAGGTGGCACGAATCTCACTCGGATAGAGCAAGAATCACGCCCAAACAAGGGCCGCGCTTCGCGGTAGGTATCTAGTAGCAATCAATTGATTTACAACAACTTACAGCTTCGTTTAGCGAGCGGTTGCTCGAGCGGATCGTGGGGATCGGACGACTCGTGTTGACCCCGATTGGGAACCGATGCACTCACGCAACATGCGCCCGCGGCGACCGTTGTTGGGTTACCCCACCACTGTGGGCCCGGCCCGGGACGCACTCTTGCCACAAGCGCCGCTTTGATCGGTCATCGGTGCGATTCTTGCTCCGTCATCCCGCCGAGACTTCAACACCTGACCCCGGGAATTCATGAGACCTCTACGGATCTGCGGGCTTCTCTCCGGCCTTTCCGCGGGCGGCGCCGAGCGCGTGATGTCGCTGCTCAGCAACTCCTGGGTGCAAGAGGGACATGCCGTGACCCTCGTGACGCTCGATCGGACCGAAAACGATTTCTACCGCTTAGATCCCAGAGTACAACGCGTGGGACTCGACCTGCTCCGTCCCAGCTCGTCCGCGTGGCGCGGCCTGCGAAACAATCTCCATCGCGTACGGGTGGTGAGACGGCAGATCGCCGCGTGCCGGCCCGATGTCGTGGTCAGCTTCATCACCGAAATGAACGTGCTCACGCTGGTGGCCGGCGTGGGGCTCCGAGTCCCAATCGTCGTGTCCGAGCGCGTGCATCCGCCGTGTTCGGACACGCCCGTCCATTGGGCCGTTCTCCGCCGCCTTCTCTACCGCCGGTCGACCCGCCTCGTCGTGCAGACGGAACGAACCAAGCGGTGGGCCGAATCGCTCATGAGCCCGCAGAAGATCACCAAGATCCCAAACCCAGTCGTGTCGCCGGAGACACAGAGCGACACCCCGACGCGAGCGCCCCGCACTCCGCTCATTCTCGCGATGGGACGCCTGGCCGAGCAGAAGGGCTTTGACGTGCTGGTCAAGGCGTTCGCGGCCATTCACGGGCGGCACCCGGATTGGCAACTCGTGGTACTGGGTGAGGGAGAGTTGCGGCCGGCGCTCCAGCAGATGGCAGGGGACCTGCTACCAGCGGGATCCGTCCAATTTGCCGGCATTGTGGAGCGCCCGGAGGAGTTCTTGCGACGCACGTCGGTTTTCGTCCTGTCATCTCGATACGAAGGATTTCCCAACGCCCTCGTCGAGGCGATGGCTCACGGCTGCGCGGTGATCTCCACCGACTGCCCAACGGGCCCCGCGGAGATCGTCAGGCATGGCATCGACGGTCTGCTCGTTCAACCGGAAGACGTCGCTGGACTCGCCGAGGCAATGGACCAATTGATCTCAAATGAGGCAGAGCGCCAACGGCTCGGATCTCGCGCAGTCGAGGTGACCACACGATTCGGATTCCAAGCGGCCATGGCTAAATGGGACGCATTGTTCGAGGAGATCGTGCCCGCGAGCTAGTGGAACCCGCTGCAGGTCCGATCAAACGGAGGCCATCCCCCAACTCATCTGCGTGATTCGGTAGAGGTGTCCCTCACCAAGATGGGTGTCCGGAGCCGAGAAGCGGGCCGTCGATCGTGAAAACCCGCGTGGATTGCTCGCCGATCGAGCGCTTCGGGAACGGGCGCGTCGTCGGAGTTCTCATCCCGGCGCCGGACCATTGCCGCAACGAGCACGATACAAAGCAGCACGTGCCGTGTGTCGAGCACATTGTGAGTGAACATTCCCCACGTCACCAGAAGCACTGCAAACGAGGAGGCAAGTGACTGCATCCCGGGGCCCGGACGTCTCACCACGGAGACAATCATTGTCGGGAAGATCAACAGTCCGATGAGGCCGAATTCTGTGAGATGAAGGAGGTACATGTTGTGGGTCGATGTGTCGGCCCTCCACTCGAACGTCGCACCCACCCCGTGCCCCAGAACCGGCTTTTCCGAAAACTTCCGCCAGGCTTCCTGCATCAACCACAGGCGATGTCCCTCGGCCCGGATGTCCGCCCCGATCTGGCTTCGCCGCAGAACGAGTCGCTCCATCGCGTCGGGCCTGTCAAACGGCGCGAACGCGGCACGGAAAAACGATTCGGATCGTCCGGAGAAGAACAGCAGCGATGACGCGATGATCAGGGCGACCACACCGGTTTCGAGAAACCGGCCAATCCGCAGGTCGCGTTTCCACATCAGCCACAGCACCATGATTCCCCAGACAATGATGGATCCTCGCGAAAAGGTCAGCAGCACACCGAGACCAACGGCGAGCACGTACCAGTGTAAGGAGCGACGCTTCAACAGTCCGATGGTCACGATCATCCCGGACGTGAGGGCGACGCCGCTGGAGTTCGGATTGTAATACAGGCCGGCGGCCCGGCCACCGAAATCGCTGAACGTTCCTGGCCTCACCAGGTCGACCATGTTCAGGACAATGGCCAGGATCACCACGTAGAGAACCCCATACCGCGCAAGACGGTGGACCCGCGGGTCCGCAAACACGATGATCAGAGCTCCAACGAATAGAATCGAGAGCACTGCGGTCTGAAACCACTGAAACGCCACTTCCGTCTGCGATGACAAGAAAAACCACACGGTGGAGACGACGCCGTAGAATCCGCACCACCGAACAAGGGGGGCCTTTAACAGCTCGGCGGGATTCGAGTGCCGGCCCGTCAGCAGCGGCAGCGACAATACCAGCAGCGCCAGCACCCAATAGTATGGCGGCAGCGGGAGGACCTTATA
>JBFHWR010000082.1:0-12601 GCA_041599395.1 Gemmatimonadales bacterium
GCCAAGTCCCCGCGATCGTCCAGCAGATCGACCTGGAAACGATCGTCGAAGAAAAGGTGTTGGGGTTTTCGCTGGAACGGATGGAGGAGATCGTGAGAACAACGACCCAGCGGGAACTGGACCTGATCGTTCGGCTTGGCTACGTGCTCGGCGCGGTGGTCGGAACGGTGGCGTTTGTGATTTCGTTGTTTGTTTGAAAGGGGTTAGGAGTTAGGAGTGAAGGAATAGGAGCTAGGAGTTAGGAGTCAGGGAGATCGGACTACAAGAATAGGCTCGAGGTTTGCCCGGGCCCATTGCTTTGCTTACCCCTAGCTCCTCACTCCTGACTCCTATCTCCTCTCTAACGTGCCGAGACGCTCGGCAGACTGTCCCACCCGGTCCAGTCGGCGGGGGCATCAACGAACCGCACACCCGCCCGGCCGTCGATGGTCGTGTGCTCGAGCCGGTGATTGCGTCCCGCCGTCTCGCGCTTGGCTAACCCGCGTTCAAACACGTTGGTAAACCGCTTTGCTGCCCGTTCATCATCCCACACACTCCACCACACGAGCACGTACTCATCGCCAGCGTGGAAGACCGCGTAACGATCCCCACCCCAACCCGTTGCACCGGCCGTCGCGATGGACTCGCTGGCCGTCAGTTCGGTCAGCAGAATACGCGTCTCGAACTCTCCCAGCCCGTCGTCGTACACCGCGCTCAGATCGGCGGGCAACGTCAACTCAATGGGCCGATCACCTTCCCGGTATCGTTCCGGGTGGAGAATGTGCTCGGTTGACGCGGGTAGCCGATGGCCGTACGGAACCGTGTCCGGATAGTCCTCCATGAACCAACGGACGAAGTCCGCGCCGGCGAGGTATGGGAACACCAGGCCTTCCCGTACAACGAGCGGCGCGGCGGCGAACACGGGCATCTGGGCCTGCTGCGCGCTCAACGACCGGCGGAACTCACCCCAAAAGTCGCCGATCGATTCCATCCGCTCGTTGATGTCGTCTCCCGGCAGCAACGCAAGTACCGATGCGAGCGTCGCCTGCCCCTCGAGAATCGCCTGTGCAGCGAACCGCCGGTCGTTTTGGCGATCCGGTGATAACAGGGAGTCGAGGGCCATGTACTGGTCTTGGAGCGCGTGCACCAGCTCGTGCGCGACCGTAAACCGCAACGTCGCGGGCTCCGCACCGTCAACGACGTAGAGTGTCGTCGAGTCCGGGTCGTAGTAGCCGATCACCTGCTCCGTATACAGCTCCTTCAACAGGCCACGAAGATCCAGGCTATCGGGGATCATGCCGAACAGGCGGTACGCAATCGTTCGACGTTCGAATTCCTGCTCTGGCAGCTCCGTGTCGAGCTTCGCGGTGAGGTACGCGCGCACTTCGTCACGCGATCTGACTGCAACCTGCGGCACGCTCTTGAACGGCAGTCCGGCCGCCCGTTCGACTTCCGGAATCACCTCTTGGACGATCTTGCGTACTTGCATTTCCGTCTGGGCTTCACCGCGCGCTCCACACGCCATGAGACCCAAACCCATTCCAAGCACCAATCCTCCGCGGACACAAGCTCGCATCGAGCGCCTCCAACTGCCGAAGCATGAATTCGTGGAATATTCGCTGCGCATGGGCACGAAACCTACCCCGCTCATCCTCGAGGGGCGGTGATCCAACTCGCAGGAAGTGTAAATGGGTGGTCGGGATGGGGGTAGATGAGAGGAGTTAGGAGTTAGGAGTTAGGGATCGACCATGGAGCTTTCCTCGCAAACCCCTAGCTCCTTAGCTCCTGGCTCCTATCTCCTCTTTCGAATCCGGATCGTTCCGTTTACCGTCTCGAGCCGCAGATGCCGACCACCGTCGCCAATCGTTCCCACGAGACGGCGTGAGGAAAACCTGCCGCTCACGGTCAGCGGGAAGTCGGTATCGATTCCCCCATTCACGGTGCTTGCCGTTACCTCGGCGCCAACCCCGTCAGGCAGCTCGACGGTGATGCCTCCGTTTACGGTTTCGAATTCGAGCGCGCCGGTCCAGTCGCCTCGTCCAACCGCGGCGTGAATCGAACCGTTCACTGTATTCGCCTGCGCGTAACCCGTGGTGCCGATCTCGATTCCGCCGTTCACCGTGTACGCTTCAACGTCGCTCTGGAGCGATTCCACATCCACGTCCCCGTTTACCGTGCGGCCGCTGAACTGCACACCGGCCGGCACCCAAACCGTAAAATGCACCTCCGTGTCATTATCCCTCGTGTTCATCCGCCCGCGTGAACCTGGCCGGCACTCGTTGGGCTCGCGCTCGTCCCGTGACGGATACACGGCACAGATCGTGACCCCATTGCCGTGCTCGACCACCTCGAAACGGACGTCTTCCGCTCGCCCGCGCCGGCCTTCCTCAACCCGGGCGCGTACGCGGACCTCGTCCCCGTCGGCGAGCCTGGCGAAAACGTCGCCATTCACCCCTTTGACCTCGATCGTGCGCCCCGGTTGCAGGCGCTCGCTCCACTCAAACGCCTCTTGCGCACCCGCGGATTGCGGTACCGTTACCCCAAGGGCAGTGGTCAACCCGATACTCACTCGTAACAGATTCATGGTTGCTCTCCTATGCTGGACGCAAGACGCTGGACGCAATGACTCGAGACTGTGCACTGCACTTTGTATCTCAATGTTCCATTCTCCATTCTCCACTCTCCACTCTCCACTCTCCATTCTCCACTCTCAACTTTCCACTCTCCATTCTCCACTCAGCCACCTCGCCGCCGCATCCGGATATTCCCGCCAAACGACTCCAGCTCAACCCGAGCGCTTCCGTCGCCGAGCGTGAAACTGAAGCTCCGTCCACCGCTTCGTGTCTCGGTGAGCGTGATCGGAAACGCGGGTTCGAATTCACCGTTGAACGTTGATACCCGGACCGTGGCGTTCACGTTGGTGGGCACCGCGAATACGATGTTTCCATTGTGGTTGATGAACCGATACTGGCCATCGTCCTCGATCACGCCATCATAGTGGATCGATCCATTCGTCGTGACGGCTTCGACACTCTGGGAACGAATCCCGTTCAGGATGATCTCGCCGTTCACGCCCTCGGCCAGGACATCCCCGGTGACGTCATCGATCTCGATATTCCCGTTAGTGGACTCCGCCTCGATCCTGCCGCGCGCACCATCCACCCGCACATCCCCTTGCACGGACTCCACACGGACGAGGCCGGTCCCGCCACGCACCACGATGTTGCCGTGGACCGTACGCGCCCGCACTTCGCCGCCCACGCCGTCGACCACGATGTCGGTGAACGTACCGGCGATGTCGACTTCCATGTCCCGGGGAATCGTCAGCTCATAGTCGATCGATGGAGGTGCGCCGCGCCTGGACCGGGCCCTGAGACGCACCGTCGAGCGGGATCCGGAAACGTCGACGTACGCGCGGCTCGAATGATCGGCCACGATCCGAACGTCAGCCCGATCCCAGGTCTGGACGAGTACTTCGCCCCGGAAGCTCTCAACGTCCAGCCGGGCGCCTGGCAGGACCGAAACGATCGTATCCGTCTGCTGAGCGGGCGCCGAAACCAGCAGCGCGCCGGCAACTAGTGTGACTAGCATCAGCCCGTTTTCTCCTTCCAGGTCAACTCGACACGCTGATCATGTTGACAGCGCGCCTGAGCAGCCGAACCTTTTGCCTCATTGTCCGCACGAGGTGGCCGTTCACGTATCCGTTGGACGGATCCTGCACCAGCGCCGCTCGGGCATCGACAATCGCCTGATCGATCACCGCGAGATTTTGCTCGAGGATGCGGATGGTCGCCGGCGCTAGCTCATCCCTCCGACCTTCCAGCACCCGCTCCAACTGAGCAATCGCCAGATCGTAGTCGGTGGGATCGAACCCCGCCATGACGACTGGTGCTGGATCTTGGTCGGCGGCGTCTGGTAGCGCGATCGGCTCACCACGGCTCGAATGGAACAGCTGCACTGCACCGCCGGATACGAGCATCAGCGCGACACCCGCCGCGGCGAGCTGCGGCACCGAAAACGCAAAGCGGCGTCGCATTCCTCCTGGTGCGAGCCGACCGGCCCGACCATGAACGATGTCCGGCCCGGTGATTCGCTCGGCAATGCCGACCCACAGATCGGCGTCCGGTTCGCTGTCCTCCAACTGCTCGGCGCGCAGCCGGACACGCTGCAGGTCGGCGAGTGTTTCGCGGCAGTCGCGACACTGCTGGAGATGCCGTTCCACCGCGCTCCGGTCGTCATGACTCAGCTCGTCATCGAAGAAGTCCGACAACCGTTCCATCCACATGTCACCCATGTCTCGTCACTCCATTAGCGCTCGATGTATTTGCGCAACGTCATACGGGCCCGGTGCAGCTGGGCTTTCGACGTGCCAACCGTGACGCCCAGCATCTCGCCGATCTCGTGATGCTTGAACCCCTCCACGTCGTGGAGCACGAAGACCTGCCTGGCGCCATCGGGCAATCGTTTGACAGCCGACTCGAAGTCCAAGCCCAATTCCAACGTCTCTCGACGCGATTCCCGATGCCGCAATGCTTCTTCACCACCTTGCATTCGGGCAGCCCACTTTCCCCGCGCCTCCCGGTTTCCCAGAAGCTCGTTGATCGCCAGACGGTAGAGCCACGTCCCAAACGAGGATCGCCCCTTGAACGTCCCCAGCTTGTACCACGCCCGCACAAACACGTCCTGTGTCGCCCCATCGGCGTCGGCGTCGCCGAGCAACCGGCGAGCGAGGCTGTTGATCCGCGCCACATGAGCGTGGTACAACCTCTCAAACGCCTGCGGGTCCCCTTTGGCCGCCCGTCTGACGTCGAGAGCCTCACTCGGCCCGCGTGAAACGGGCTTAGCCAATGCCGTCACCCTGGGTACTCACCGGCCATTGCACCCGGTTTGATCGTTGATTGCGTGAAAAGGTTGAAATGAAGCGGCAGGGGTCGCAGAGGATGCAAGGCACGTCCGTGACAGCGGCTAGCCGGTCACGAAGTCCCAATACCACCCGATGATCGCGTCTCCGAATACAAAGGCGACAGCAGCGGCGGGTGCGAGAAACACCCCGAACGGGACCAGGCGCTTGTGCCTGAGGGACAACGGGACGAACACCAATGTGCCGAGTAAGGAGCCACCAAAGATGGTGAGGAGTACGCCTTTCCAACCCGTAAACGCCCCGACCATCGCCATCATTTTGATGTCTCCGCCGCCCATCGCCTCCTTGCCGAACGCCTTCGCGCCCACCACGGCAACGACATATAGGAGGCCAAATCCCACTGCGGCGCCGATCAACGCGGCGATGATCCCGGCTCCGCCACCGCGGAGCGCCAGCAGCAATCCAATCCCCAGGCCACCCAATGTGTACTCATTCGGAATCAAATAGTGGCGGGCATCCGTCACGGCGATCCCAATCAGCATCGTGCCAAACACGGCGGCGCTCAAAGCCGTCACCGTATAGCCATAGTACCAGAGCGCAGCAGCCCACATGACGCCCGTGAGCGCCTCGATTATTGGGTATTGAATCGATATCCGCTCGCCACAGTGCCGGCACTTGCCGGCCAGAATCAGCCACGAGACGACCGGGAGGTTGTCATACCAGGCGATCGGGTGATGACACGCCGGACACCGGGAGCGCGGGTGTACCACCGACTCATCCTTGGGGAGCCTCAGAATGAGCACATTGAGGAAGCTCCCGAACATGGCGCCCAGGACCCAGGCGGCGACATAGAGCGGAAGATCAGGCTGCACGGCGAACCTCATTCAGGAGAATACCCGTCGCAACCGCGACATTCAGTGACTCTGCGCCCCGGGCAAGCGGGATCGTTACGCCATGGCGCGCGAGCGCGGAGATCGCTGGGCTGACGCCGCTCCCCTCGCTTCCTACTGCGAGCGCCAGTCGCGGAGGAGGCGTCAGACGCTGAATGGGCGTTCCGTCCGACACCGCCGCCCAGATCGTGACGTCAAGTTGCTCCGCCCAGTGCGCGAGAGCGGCCGCCTCGAGCTTTGCGGACGGCAGTCGCAGTGTGGCGCCCATTCCCGCCCGAATAACTTTGGGATTGGCGATGTCGGCCGTGCCCTTGAGTAGAAACGCGCCTGGCGACCCCAGGGCATAGGCGGTGCGGAGAATTGCGCCCACATTGCCAGGGTCTTGCACGCCGTCCAGGACCATCACCGGAAACCCCGGCCGCGGCAAGATCGCCGCTGTCTCGAAACGAGGTAGCTCCATCACCGCGAGGATCCCTTGGGGGGAATCGGTATCCGCCAGATCCGACAGCGTTCTGTTCGTCACCTCTTCCACGGGAACCGCATGCGCCATCAGGTTTTCGAGCAGTGTCGAGCCGCGGGCCGAGCGCACGAGTGCCGGTGCCGCCAGAGCGCCGCGGAGCGTCACGCCGGTGGCCAGCGCCTCCTCGACCAAGCGCACTCCTTCCGCCAAAGCGAGTCCCCGCAGTTTCCGGCCTTTCCGCTGTTGTAGATTTCTCACCAGCGTAACCAAGTCCGAGCCCATTGCTCCACCAGGTGATCGAGATGCGTTTGCTCCTCAATGTGATGTCCGCCAACACATTCGCCAACCTCACCCCTCGCGGGTCGGTGCGGGCATGGAACCAAAAATCGCCCTGACAGTCGCCGGATCCGATTCGGGAGGAGGCGCCGGCATCCAAGCCGACCTCAAGACGTTCCAGCAGTTTGGTGTGTTCGGGACGAGCGTGATCGTCGCGGTGACGGCGCAGAATACCGTAGGCGTGAGCGCCGTGCACACCATTCCCGTTTCGATGGTGCTGGATCAGATGACGGCGGTGGTCAGCGACTTACCTCCGGACGCCGTCAAGTCCGGAATGCTCGGGACGGCGGAACTCGTCGAGGCTGTCGCCAATGCGATCGCCGGTCACTCGTTACCCAACTACGTGCTGGATCCGGTCATGGTTGCTACGTCAGGGGATCGGCTGCTGGATCAGGATGCCGAGCACACCGTACGGGACTTGCTGGTCCCGCTTGCACACGTTGTGACGCCAAACCTGGAAGAGGCGCGCATCCTCACCGGACAATCCATCGGGACGGTCGAAGAGATGGAACAGGCAGGGCGGGCACTCGTTGGACTCGGCGCCACGGCGGCGCTCATCAAGGGCGGCCACCTGCCCGGCAGCGACCTGGTAGATGTGCTCGTGACGGAACACGAGACTCACCAGTTCCGTCACCCGAGAATCGACACCACCTCGACGCATGGCACGGGTTGTACGCTCTCCGCGGCGTTGGCGGCCGGGCTGGCGCTTGGTGGGAGCATCGTTGACGCAACATCCGACGCGCTGGAATTCGTTCACCAGGCCATCGCCACGTCACCAGGCCTGGGTGGCGGGCACGGCCCGCTCAATCATTTGGTCTCGGCCCCAACGGTAAAATGACCACCATACCAAAGCCGCAACCCGGCGTCGCGCGCCGCAACGAGGCTGCGGAGCTTCCACCCGAGCGACAGGTGTACTGCAATCGCACGCTCAACTTGCGGTCGATCCGCGCGATCGGCTACGACATGGACTACACCTTGGTTCACTATAAGGTGGCCGTGTGGGAAGACCGCGCGTACACCTATCTCAAACAGAAACTGCTCGAACTCGGCTGGCCGGTCGATCACCTGCAGTTCGACCCGACATCGGTCATCCGCGGCCTCATTCTGGATACCGAGCTCGGGAATACCCTCAAGGTCAATCGCTTTGGATACGTGAAGCAGGCCTTTCACGGCACACGGCGATTGGCGCGTGACGAGCAGCGGCAGACGTACTCTCGCTTGGTCATCGAACTCGAAGAACCCCGCTACGTCTTTCTGAACACGCTGTTTGCGGTTTCAGAAGCGTCGATGTACGGCCAGATGGTCGACTTGTTGGATGAGGGGAAGCTGCCCGGTCGGATGGGCTACGGAGATCTCTATCGACGCGTGCGATCCTCCATCAACGACGCGCATCTGGAGGGCCACCTGAAAGGTGAGATCATCGCCGACTTCGACAGCTTCGTCGAATTGGATCCAGAGATCCCTCTTGCCTTGCTGGACCAGAAACACGCCGGTAAGAGGCTGATCTTGATTACCAACTCGGACTGGAGTTACACCCGCTCCATCATGAGCTACGCGTTCGACGATTTCCTTCCCGGGGATATGACGTGGCGCGATCTTTTCGACATCATGATTGTCTCCGCGCGAAAACCCGATTTCTTCTCCGCCTCCAGTCCCGTTTTCAAGATCGTCAACGAGGAGGGGCTGCTCGAGCCGTGCATCAAAGGGATTGACGGAAAGGGGATCTACTTCGGCGG
Organism: Gemmatimonadales bacterium; assembly: GCA_041599395.1. Lineage (GTDB taxonomy): Bacteria > Gemmatimonadota > Gemmatimonadetes > Gemmatimonadales > GWC2-71-9 > JBFHWR01. The sequence continues at coordinate 8,263 of JBFHWR010000082.1, forward strand.
CAACGCCTCACACGTTGAGGAGTATTTGCAGCTCTCGGGCGACGAAATCCTGTACGTGGGAGACCACATCTTCACCGATGTGCACGTGACGAAAAACATGCTCCGGTGGCGGACGGCATTGGTGCTTCGCGAATTGGAATCGGATCTGGCGGGGCTCGTGCGCTTCGAGCCTCAGCATCAGCAGCTTACGAAACTGATGGCCGCCAAGGAAGATCTGGAAACCGAGCTGTACCGGCTGCGGCTCGATGCGCAACGGAAGCGTGTGGGGTACGGCCCGCAACCCCAAGCAAGCGCCAAGGACATCGAGTCGCGTATCAGCACGCTTCGTGGAGAGATCGCCAAGTTGGATGAAGCGATCTCTCCCATCGCGCAAGCCTCGGGCTCTATCGGGAACGAGCGATGGGGGCCGCTGATGCGTGCGGGTAACGACAAGAGCCACCTCGCGAGACAGGTCGAACGATACGCCGACATCTACATGTCACGCGTTTCGAACTTCGTGTCTCTCACGCCATTCAAGTACCTGCGAGCATCCCGCGGCAGCCTGCCACACGACCCGGAGCCGATACCGGTCTCCACACAGGACGAGGGCGAGGGTTCAGCCTAGGACGCCGGAGTCCCCACGACTCGCTTCACCAACCGCCCCCGGTCCATCGGCTCGTCCGGGTCCACCTGGTTGAGCAGCGCCAGGCGTTCCACCGACTCCGGTGACGGGTAGCGCTCCACAAACTGCCGCATCGTCATTCCCCGATCGAGTTGTACGATACTCAGGCGCAAGGGCTGCACCGAGAGCGCCCGAGTGTCTGTCAGGCGATCGAAGCTGCCAAACGACTGACCGACCGCGCCCTGGTACGCCGACCAGTTGTTGCTCGCAGCGTAGGCCAGCAAGCGGAACGTCAATTCATTATAAGAAATGAATGCCACCAGACCCTGAAGCGTGCCTTGTTCGGTGGTGGCCTGGAACTCCGCAATTGTCGCTGGCAGCCCGTTGATCTGTTGTGAACGGGTTCGCCCAGGCGTGATGCCTTCCTGACCGAGGAACTCTCGCGCGGCGGCTTCCGGAGTGGCCTGATCCGCAAGCCGCAACTCCATCACCGCGTCTTTCTTGGGACTCTGGCCCAACACGGCCTGCTTCTGGTTGACCGTTTGCCACCCGGAGGGGAAATCGATCTGAAACTCGAGATCCGGGTGCAGGAACGTCGCGCCCCGAAAGAACCCCTCGCGAGGATTTTGACCGTACACCATGCCATCCAGTCTCCGCAGGTACTCGTCTCGCGCAACCCGTGTTCCCGAGAAATCACGCCCGCTTTGCGCAATGAGAGCCTGAATACGCTGCTCGCGATCTTCTGGGTCGGGGTGAGTCGATAGCCAGCCTGGAACCCGTTCCGCACCGGACGCCGCACTTACGGCACCCAGCATTGCAAACACGGGAGGCATTTCACGTGCGTCATACGATTCGCGCTGCATGTATCGGAAGCCAAGCAGATCCGCTTCCCGCTCGTCGTCACGGCCGTATTTGAGAAAAAGCAGTTGTAAGCTGGCGCCGGCGATGCCGATGTAGTCTTGGAGATCGGGCGCGAGGACCATGCCCGCCACCAGACCGACCTGCGCGAGCTGCTGCCGACTCATCTGACTGGCAGAGTGCCGTGCGGTGACGTGCCCGATCTCGTGGCCGACGACGGCCGCCAGTTGCGCTTCCGAATTGAAGTGCGCCATGATACCGCGAGTGATGTAGATAAACCCGCCGGGCAGCGCAAACGCGTTGATGACGGGATCATCGACGACCCGGAACGACCACGGCAGACCCGGCCGCTCCGAGATCGCCGCCATGCCGAGTCCGATCTGCGATACGAAGCGTTGTGTGCCTGAGTCGGGATATAAACCAAACGACGCCACCACCGCCGGATCGGCTTGACGGCCCATGGCGACTTCTTGACCTTCGCTGACCAACATCAGCTCTCGTGCGCCCGTGGCCGGATTCGTGGCACAGTTCACAAAGACCAGGGCCAATACGGCGAGCGGAACGACACGTCGTATAATGCGCATGAGGGATGTATCCCCGGATTGAAGACGAGGAAAACTTAGTTGGTTGGAGCGGGGGTTTGTAGTGAGGCGTTAGGAGTGAGGAGTGAGGCGTGAGGGGCGTGTGAGACGCAAGCGCAGAGCAAGGACCCCTAACCCCTAGCTCCTAACTCCTATCTCCTCACCAACAACTCTTCGAACAACGCCATCGCCCGCGGATCCTCGCTTTGACCCAGCCAGAAGATTGCTTGCTTTTTGATCACGGGATCGGGATGCGTTCTGACGAGTCGAATGAGTGACGTGACGCCCGCGTCGCCCTTTACCTGGGACAGGGCAAATACGGCACTCTTCCGCACTTCACGGTCCCCCGACTCATCGTCGACGATTTCCTCCAAGCCTGCGGTTGCTACTTCCCCGGCGGCCTGAGCAACCCAAAACACCGCTGCCTTGCGCGTCTGCCGTGGCCGCAGCTCGTCCTTCGCAAGAGCGAGCAGATCATGCCACACGACAATACTGTCGGCCAGCGCAGCCGGGAGTACCGCCGCTTTCCCCGCCCGACTTGTTGACTGCCGAGCGATCGAAAGCAGATAGCGAGCGGCGTCAGCCGCGGACACCGTTCCGAGATCCGTCGTGCGGCTCCCCGGCGGCCGCCACCTGCCGCCCACGTACGTATCGACATCGATCACCTCGCCGTCGGCGAGGTCGATGGCCACGCGCACCGGTCCCTGCTCGCACCAGCTCTCCCAGTCATCGGTATCATGACGTGTCGAGATGCTGCGGCCGCTGCCACACACCCCCGGCCGCGCCGCGAAGCTCATGCGAACCTGGCCGTTCGTAACGGCCAGGACGCGATCTGCAAGCGACTGCGCAGCGACGGGAGACCACGACACGAGGCAGCCGATGAGCAGCCCCGCGCCTGCAAACGATTGGCGCCACGAAGATTCTGGCGCGCGGTTCATCGCCATGTTCTCCGCCGCATCGTCAGTTGCGGTTGATGAGGTCGAGCAGGAACTCCGGAACCCGGGGGTCCTTCGACTGGCCAAGCCAGAAAATGGCCTTCTTCTGCAACGCGGGCTCCTGCTCGGTTCGGGCGATTTCCATCAAGGCGTCGACAGCCTCCGATTCCTTGCGCTGCGAGAGAACGAAGATCACCTGTTCCTGCATCTCCCGATCGCTGATCGTTTCGTACAATCGCCCGAGATCGCCAACCGGGATGATGCGTTGCTGTCCAGCCCAGAACAGTGCCGATTTGCGAAGTTGCACCGGCTCGCCGGCGTCGAGCGCAATCTCCAACAGCCATTGCCCCGCAGCATCACTCCGCTGCTGCGAAACCGCGAAGATGATCTTCTCCTTCAGTGTCTCGGATCCCACACGAGTGTACAGCTCCCGCAGATACTCCTGATTCTCTTCGCCTCGCCGCTGCCCAAGCCAAAAACTGGCCTTCTCACGCAGGTTCACTGGAACGTCCGTCCGTTCTGCGTACTGCCGGATGATGTCTCCCGCCCGCGCGCTCCGATGGTTGGAGAGGGCGAAGATCGCTTTTTCCTGTATCGCTTCGTCGGTGGACTCCATCAGGATCGAGTCCAGCGCGGCCACTGTCTCTTCCCCGCGAACCTGCGACAGCCAGAACACGGCCTGTTCACGCACTTCCCGGTCTGGGTCGTTGCGCACGACGTCGAGCAGCGCGGTGCGTGACTGATCGGAACGCTTCTGCGAGATGAGCCACACGGCCTTGCGGCGAAGCCTGACCGAGCATGCGTCGCGTCGCTCCAGCACGCTCTGCAGAATCGGCATCGCGCGTTCGGCATCCATGTTGAGGAGCGCATTGAGCGCCATCACCCGCACGTCGTCTTCCTCTTCGGGGCACGCGTTCTGGTCCCCAAGCGCCCGTTCCGTGACGGATTCCGCAGCCGCCGCGTCACCGCGTTGCGCGAGGAAACCATCGATCTGCACGCGGAGTTCTTCCGCGGCGCCGCTCCGGCGCGTTTCTGCATTGGGGTACCGCCGGCTCTGCGAGTCGAGCAGGCGAATTCCCTCACGAAGGTCCTCGACCTCGCCGGTGCGATACAGCGCGAACGCTTCCCAGTAATAGGTTTCCGCCGTGTACGCGGAGTTCTGATACTGCGTCCTGAGCTGACGGAACAGCTGTCCTGCCCGCCGATAGTTCCCGCGATTCAATTCCTGCCGAGCCAAGCGGTACAGCGAATCCGGCGGATCTTCAGACGCCCAGCTAGTCGTGACGGGAGCGTCCATCAGACCGATTGCGTCAAACCGCTCCATGTCGGCAGCCACGACATCCTCGCTCACCCGTCCCATCTCC
>JBFHWR010000083.1:0-12544 GCA_041599395.1 Gemmatimonadales bacterium
GCAGCTGGTCGAATGGTGCGATGGGCATGGTGGGACCTCGTGTCGGGTGTCTCCGTACCTAGGTGTCTCAGTACTTAAATGTAGTGAATCCGCGGCGAGCGTGGATTCCCTGGACGCTCGTTTCACGAACCCGTATCGTTTTACGTAACCAACGCGAGGGCAACATCGTGGCGCCGAACCCCGTCGACCACACGCGCGGCGAGCTGCTACGACATCAGATTTCCGTTCCGCGGACGGCGCGATATGCAACGCTCGGGCCCGTCGATACGCCGCTTGACGAACTGTGGATGGTGTTTCACGGCTACGGACAGCTTGCGCACGACTTTCTCGCGCCGTTTCGCGTGCTCGATGACGGGACTCGACTCATCGTTGCGCCGGAAGGCCTGTCCCGGTTTTACGTCGACACGCCGGAAGCGCGCGGGCTTCCCGAGAACGCCGTGGGTGCTTCCTGGATGACCCGAGAGGCTCGGCTGAGCGAGATTGATGATTATGTGCGTTTCATCGACAGCGTGTATCGCCACGCGCTCGAGGGTCTCAACCAACAACGCGTGAGCGTCCGTGTTCTGGGCTTTTCTCAAGGAGCCGCGACCGCCGCCCGGTGGACTGTCCTGGGCGCGGCTCGCGTCGATCAGTTGATTCTGTGGGCGGGACTCCTTCCACCGGACCTCGATGTCCGGCTGGCCCGCAAGCGGCTCGGTTCCGTGCGACTGACGGTTGTGTTTGGCGAAGGCGATGCGTTTGTCACCGGGGAGGCCGTCGCCAAGCAGAAGGAGGCGTGGCAACGCCTCGCGCTGGATCCTGAGATCGTGACGTTTGACGGCGGGCATCGACTCAGCAAGGCAGTCCTGGCGTCGCTTGCTGCGCGCGATCGATGACCGGGGACACACCCAGAATCCTGCTGGCAGACGCCGACGCATTCTTTGTGAGTGTCGCGCGATTGGTCGATCCCGATGGTGCGGGCAAGGAGCCCTTCCTGATTGTAGGCGGTTCAGCTACGGGACGCGGGGTGGTGACGTCGGCCTCATACGAAACTCGCCGATATGGGGTGCGATCCGGCATGCCAACTGCCCGGGCCCTCAGACTGTGTCCCAAGGCCGTGAGCATTCCCGTTCCAGGCGAAGCCTGCCACCAAAAGAGCCGGGCGATCAGGCAGGTGCTCGAGCGGTTCACGCCGGTCGTGGGCGCGGCCTAGGTCGACGAATGGTATCTGGACATGACCGGGACCGAAGAACTCTATCACAACGTGCCCCTCCGCCAGACCGCGGCCGAGATTCGACGCGCGGTTCTCGAGGAGACCGGTGTGCCGGTCTCGATCGGCGGGGGGACATCAAAGCTGATCGCCAAACTGGCGGCGAGACGCGCAAAACCTCACCGCAATCCGTCGTTGCACGGAGTCTGCGTGATCCCTCCCGGTGAGGAGGCGGCTTTCCTTCGCGAGCACCAACTCGGCGACATTCCGGGAGTCGGTCCCAAGTTCAACGAGCTGCTTGGCAAGCGGGGCTTACGGTCGGTTGTGGACGCGTTGGCGCAAGACGAGGAAACGCTCCAGCGGTGGTTTGGAGAACGAACCGGGGCGTGGCTGTACGGGCGGATACGCGGCCAGAGCACGACGAACGTAGTCGGGTCTGGTCATCGCAAGTCGATGAGCCGGGAGTCGACGTTCTCGAGAGATCTCCATACCGATGCCGATCTGGAGCGGGCGGTGCTGGTCCTTGCAACGCGGGTCGCGCGCGACCTGCGGTCCGAGAGTCTGCGCGCCCGCACCGTCACCCTAAAGTTTCGCGACCCCGACTTCGTGACGCGTCAGGCAAGCCGGACGCTCCCACGACCAGTGGACGCCGATAGGCCGATTCTCGCGGCGGCGAAACGGTTGCTCACCAAGCTCCAGACGGAGCGGCGTTCCGGAGCCCGGCTGCTGGGTGTCGCGCTTTCCAACCTCGAGTTCCCGAATGACCAGGTCACCCAGCTGTCGCTGTTTGACGAGGGGGGGCTCGACGCCCTCGAGAGCGAACGCGACCGGACCCTGGCCCAAACCGTGGACGTGGTGAACCGCCGGTTTGGTGGGGGGCATTTGAAGCGCGGCAGCGAGATCCGCGACCGGCGGTGAAATCCACTGACCTGGACACCCGTCCCGAAAAATGGACGGAAAAACGCAGTGGCGAGAAATGTTAACTTATTGATAAATAACAACTTACGTGCTGGCACATATCTAGCTATATTTGGAAGGCGGGACGTTGATGTCCCTTCCGCGCCCCGCCCGAGGAGGTCGATATGTTAACCGCAGCCCTTTTCTCGCTACTCGCGGCCAGCACGCCCGTCGTAGGGACAGGCACGGCAATCAGCACTCAGGACATCGATCCACCCATTAGAGTCTGGCTCAACAAGCGCGATGCCCGGATGGGCGAAGAAGTCAGCGCGTACATCGAGGCGCTGGCGGATGGATACGTTGTCGTGTTGCATGCGGAGCCGGATGGACGCGTGCGGGTGTTATTCCCGTTGGACCCCCGCTACGACAACTACGTGCGTGGTGAGGACGAGATCGAGGTTCGGGGACGGGGCGATCGTCGAGCGTTCCGCGTGTATGCGGCCGAGGGCACCGGGCAGGTCCTGGCGGCCTATTCGCGAGATCCGTTCCGTTTCGATGGGCTCGTTCGAGGAGACCACTGGGATTATTCTATTCCGGGGTTGTGGCGTGTCGGCGACGATCCCGAAGCCGACCTGATGGACATCGTGTATCAGATGGCATCCGGGTCGTACTTCGATTACGACCTCGTTGGGTATGAGGTCTTCCGTGCGTACGCGTACGGCGGCTCGTCCAGAGTGTCGGTTGGCTTGCACCTTGGGTCGTCCTGGCCTTACGGCTTTGGGTACCGATACGGGTACCGCTGCAGCCGGTGGGGGCTGCACGTCGGCGCCTTCTGGTACAACTCCGGTTGTTACGACCCGTTTTACTACGGGGCGTATTACGATCCGTTCTACTACGATCCGTTCTACTACGACCCGTTCTTCTACGACCCATTCTACTATCGGTCTTTCTACTATCGTCCGTACTACTACGGCACGAGGGTGATCTATACGGGTGGCGTGCGCACTGGGCGGGGACGTCTGTTGGAGCGCTATACGTTCAAGTCCACAGATGAGCGTTTCCGGGTAACCGACACCAGGCAGCGATTCCGGACGGTGAACGCCAGTGCCACCGTGCGGCGCGCGCCAACCGTTGCCTCGGGACGGGTTCGCGTCTCACCCAGTCGCCAAGACGAGCTGTCGACGAGACGTCGTCTTTCTCCGATCACCAATCAATCTGTTACGGACCGGCGGGAAGCGCCGTTGACAGGAGATCGGCGAACGGTGTCGGGTCAGGGCGAGCGGCAGTGGACGAGACGGCAAATGGACACAGGTCAGAACGATCGATCCGTGCGTACACCGCCCGACCGGCGGAGGACGCCAACGGTTCGCACGCCTCCGCAGGGCGACCGTTCTGACCCGCAGGCCACCTCGCCGACCAGGCGCCGGACGCCGGTCGACAACCCGCGATCGTCCGACAGCAATGCCGGGAACCGCCGGATCGTGAAACCACAACCGGGTGACGACAACGCTGCCCGGCGGTCGGTGCCACAACGCATTGAGCCACGCCGGAAGCCGTCACAAAGCCGGGTCGTCACGCCCAGCAGACCCAATCGAGCGACGGTGGAGCGATCGGGTGTTCGGACGAGCCGGTCCAGCCCGAGCGCGCCGTCGCGCAGCGCGCGGCCCTCGACGAGTTCGAGTCGCCGTCCCGCTGCACGGCCTTCGACAGGTTCGAGGCGGCCCGCCGCGAGCCCGCGCTCCAGTTCGAGCCGACGGCCTACTGCGCGGCCCTCGACGAGTTCGAGACATCCTGCCGCGAGTCCGCGCTCCAGTTCGAGCCGGCGGCCTGCCGCCCGGCCTTCGACCAGCTCGAGCCGCCGTCCCGCCGCGAGCCCGCGCTCCAGTTCGAGCCGGCGGCCTGCCGCGAGACCATCCTCCGGGAGCAGCTCGAGCCGCGGGAGTGTCTCCCGCTCGAGTGGCTCCTCCGGACGCGCTTCACCCAGCCGGTCCAGCGGGAGCAGGCGGCGGCCGTAAGGTCTGCCACGACCAGCAACGAAAAAACCCGAGCGACGACAAGCGTTCGGGTTTTTTTTGTCGAGGAGTTAGGAGATAGGATTTAGGAGTTAGGGGTCAAAAACTCCCTAACTCCTAGCTCCTGACTCCTAGCACCTATCGATCATTTTCTCGTCCGCATCCCACACCAGGGACAGTAACTCCAGAACTCGGAGAGCACCCCCCAGCGACACCGGCGACACTTCTCCCGGGACTCATCCACCTTCCACTCGCGAGTGACCTTTGTGCGACACCACGGGCAGTATCGCATAAACGGCATCAAGTCCTTGCGGCGGCACGACGGGTTGCGGCAACGCGCACTATAGCGGACGTCCGTGTACGCTCGCGACGACGGCTCCACGCCGGGCCCGTAACACCACGCGCAGAACCGCCAATCCGATTTCATCCCCCTACCACAGCGCCGACATCGCTCCGGGAACTTCGTCGGGCCGCGGTACACCCGTCGTCGCGATCCGCACCAGGGGCAGTGCTGCATCGACTCAGCCATAGGCCCCTTGCACCGGTCACAGACAGCCCGTACCTCGAGCGCTGTGCCGAAACGGCGCTTGAATTCCCGCAACCGCATCGTTTTCCATTGCACTTGGGATCGCGCGGGCTCTCCACGACGTCGCCGTTTACGCCGCCCGTGCCGCTCCGCGCGCTTCTTGACCCGCTCGAACGCCTGCCGCATTTGCACCGCGTCGTTGTAGCGGCTCGCTTCTGACACCTCCATGGCGCGTTGGATGAATCGGATGAAATCGGGACTGACGCGTTCCCGGAGGCGGTCAACCCCGGGCAGGGGCCATTCGTACGGCCATTCGGGCAGTTGCCCCGAAAACATTCGGTACAGCATCACCCCCGCGGCAAAGACATCGGATCGAAGTGACGGCCGGCCCATGGCCTGTTCGGGCGCCAAATATCCGACGGTTCCGGTTCCTGACCCGGTCAACGCTCTGGTTCGCAGTGCTACCTTCGCGGTGCCGAAATCCGTGAGACGCACCCGATTGCCGTGGAACAGGATGACATTGGCCGGCTTGACGTCGCAATGAATGACCCGGTGCCGGTGCGCAAACGCGAGCGCATCGAGCACTTGCTCGGCAATCTCCAGTGCGACCGCCGTGGAGAGGCGGCGACGGAGGCGATCTGCCAGGGTTCCGTCGCCCAGTGGAGAGACTATCACGAAATCACGATCGATGAAGCTGGCGTTCTTGATGGGGAGAATGTTCGGGTGGTCGAGATTGGCCGTGAGGCGAACCTCTTTGCGGAACATGTCGAGGGTCTCGGCTGTCACCAGATCGCGGTGGGGGATTTTCAGGGCAACGGATATCCCCTCGATGGTATCGTACGCCCGATAGACCATCGCGAAGTTGCCTTCGGCCAGCCGTCGTTCGATGCGGTACTTCCCGAGTTTCTGGCGAGCTTTCAGCATGGACGAATGATATCTGATTCCCCAGCACCAAGAGAACTCCGGTGGTGGCGCCTGTGGCGGCCGGAATGTCTGCCGCGACCCGGGGGTGGGTAGTGCGTTGTAGGTCGGGAGTAGTGGATGGTGAGTAGTGAGTAGTGAGTGGTGAGGACCAGGAGCGGGCACGGCTCCCGGCTCCCGACTCCCCGCCACTCACCAATGACTACTCACCACTCACGACTCACCCGTCAGAGTGTGCACATATCGACGTTGTCGAAATTGCGCCCATAGAACGTCATGTACTGCACCTTCCGTGCGAGCGCCTCGATGACGTAGCGGCTGAAGTTCACTTTCTCAAAGGTCTGGGCGCTTCCCAGACCGCCGGGGCTGAACACGTTGATTTCCATCAGCTTGTCGCCCACGATGTCGAGGCCAACCAGAAACATGCCGTCCTGTACCAGCTTCGGCCGAACGATCTCGGCGATGCGCAGGTCCGACTCGCTCACCTCTGCCTCGGCCTTCTTCCCGCCCGCATGAATATTGGAACGCATGTCACCACCGGTGCGCACCCGCCGGAAGGCGGCGTATTTCCCTTTGACCCGCAGTGGGCGGCCATTCATAATGAACATCCGCATGTCACCCTGCTCGGCCGCAGAAAGGTACTCCTGAACAATCACGTACCCGTCCCGACTGACCGCATCGATCATTTGATTCAGGTTGGGTAGGTCATCGGGCCGGACCAGGAACACGCTCGCGCCACCTGACCCCTGCAGCGGTTTGAGCACGGCTTTCCCGTCCAACTCCCGTACGAACGCCTTGATCTCATCCCGATCCCGCGTAATGACGGTTTTGGGTCTGACCTCCTCAGGGAAGAGTTGGAAGTACATCTTGCTGGAGGCCTTCGCGAGCCCGTTGGGATCGTTCACCACCACTACCCCCCGCCGCGCAGCCAGCCGCGCGAATTCGATGGCGATCGTCGCTGCCCAAGGGCGCGCGATGGCGTCATCGGACGGCACGTTGCGCAACATGAGCACGTCGAGATCGTCCACACAGATCCGCTCGCGAACCGCCCTTTTGCCGCGCAGATCATCGAGGAACGCTGCCGAGGTCTTGTACGACTTCTTGGGAGCAGTGGTCGCTCGTGCTGCAACGCTGTCGTGATGGTCGTATGCCAGATCGCCGACACCCATGATCCATGCTTCGTATCCCATATTCACGGCAGCCTGACCCAACCGCATGGTTGTAAATCCACCCTCCTCCGTTTTGATATCGTTGATGATGAACCCGAATCGCATGATGTCCTCCTTGAGCCCGCGAGGATTGATCTTTTCGTATCAGAGCGACGCCATGCCGACGTTGTCGAAAGCACGGCGATAGTATTTCATGTATCGAACCTTTCGCTCCAGCGAGCGAATGACCGGCGTGCAAAAGTTGACCTTTTCAAACGTTTGCGCGCTGCCAAGCCCGCCGGGGCTGAACACGTTGATTTCCATCAGCTTGTCGCCGACAATGTCGAGGCCAACCAAAAACATCCCGTCCTCCACCAGCCGCGGACGGACCATCTCCACCAACTCGAGCATCGTGTCGTCAACCGTGGCACGACGGAGCTTGCCGCCAGCTTCGACAGTGCTGCGAATATCGTCCCCGGATCGTACGCGCCGGAACGCCGCTTACTTCCCTGCCTGTATGAGCGGCTGCGCGTTCAATAGGAACAATCGCGTGTCCCCCTCCGCTGCGGCGGGAAGGTACTCCTGCGCCACCACATAGCCGTCGCGGCTGACCGCATCGATCATCTGATTGAGATTCGGCAAGTCCTTGGGCCGAATCACGAACACGTTCTTGCCGCCGGACCCCTGTAAGGGCTTGATGACGATGGTTCCCAGTTCACCGGCAAACGCGGTAAGCCGGTTGCGATTGCGCGTGACGAGCGTTTTGGGGCGAACCTCCTCGGGGAACGTCTGCAAGTACAGCTTGTTCATCGCCTTGGCCAATCCGTTCGGATTGTTGAGCACGATCACGCCGTGCCGCATGGCGAGACGTCCAAAGTTCACGCCGGCAAGCTGAGCCCATGCGCGTTGCACGGACGGGTTGCTTCGCAGCAGCACCACGTCCAACTCGTCCACGGTCACCCACCGATCCTTGGCACTCTTCCCCTGTATGACCTTGGCGAAGGTGGCGAGCGAGTGGTACTGCCGCGCCGGAACGGTGCGCGCGAGGGCGCGGATGGAATCGTCGGATTCGTACGCAAAGTTGCCTGTGCTGATGAGACACACCTCATGCCCCTGGCTCGCCGCTTCGGCGGCGAGTCGGTAGGTAGTTTGGCCTCCCACCTCTCCCGACATCACGTTCACCACGATTCCGAGCTTCATCGTTTCTTGAACCCGGCGACGAGATCCAGCACGTTCAGGCCGCTCCGAGCGCGCGCGAGACCCTTCTCGGCGCCCGGCGCGTCCAAGAACCTCGGCCGGAGGATCGGCGGCTTGAGCACCTGGCGCCACTGCAGCTCCTCGATGATCGGAACATGCTCCACCGCCAGCTTGCCTACGAGGAGCGACTGGAGCGATCCGCCGTTTTTGAGATACGCCAGCAAATCGAGCAGACCCTTGAGGTACACCGCGTCCTTCGTCAGTCCGCCGCCGCGATACACCCGCATCGTGATCACGAACGCCGTGCGCCGTTCAAAATCATACGAGCGATCGAACTCCCGAAACGTGTCGATGAAACTTGCACCCTGCAGGAGACGCTGAACCGCCAACACCCGAGCGGCAATCAAGCGTAACCGCGGCCGGCTCAGCCCCCCAACCAGGTATTCCGCAAACACCGCCAAGCCTTCCTGCAACGCTTCGTATCCCGCCAAGCCGGAATACAGCTGCCGGAACGGTTGTGCCCGCCCGTTGTAGTAGGTGACCATGTGCGTGCCCACCTCGTGCTGGATCAACGCCTCCGCGCGAGCTCGCGGAATACGCCCTTGGCGACTCACCAACAACGAACCGCGGGAGACCATGAGACCCGTGACATCGTCCCGTACGTGGACGGACCCGTTCATCTTGGGATACATCGCCCGGTAGTGCGCAATCTCCGCTTCCGCAAGCTGCGCAAACGCTTGTGGGGTCAGGGTACCCAACTTGGAGTCGTCACGAGTACGCGACGGGAGCGTGTCCAGTATCTGACGGGCAAGCGTGACCGTCTGCGGATCTAATTCACCATAGAGTTGCACGCTACCGTGAACGAACCGAGGTGTATCGATATCGAGGAGCATGGTGATGCGGCGGCCAAGCTCGTCTTGTTTTTCACCGAGCAGCTGGCGGATGGCAGGATCTTCCAAACGCTCCAACGGTGTCGCATAGAGGCTGCGCTTCAGCAAGACCGGATCGACGGGAAGCGGACGATACCGAAAGGCCGGCGGTTTCTCATAGTCACTCTTCTTGAACTGGAGCCACGCCCGCTGCGCGTTGGCAGGGGTGACCTGCAGGAGAAAGTCAAAGCTGTTGGACACCTCGCTCAGACGCCGATCGACCTCCCAAACAGCCTTGACCATGGCCCGACGCCCCAATCCGTGATAGTGACGTGGCCGCAGCGTGGTGTGCTTCCGTGCGAACGTGAAAAAAACCTGGCGCAACGCCCGCGACACCTCGTGCTCGAGGTCACGGAGCACCACCGGAAAGGTGCGGCCAGATCGGGGATCGCGGTAAATTGGTGCAACCTCCAGGCCAATCACGGTGCATTTCAGTTCGGTCGTTTCAGTGGCTTTAAGCAAACGTTGCAGACCACCGGGCCACGTGTGGTCGGTTCGCACGAGTTGAACGTCCGCAGTGTGGCCGCGCACCGTCACCCGCTTGAATGCCTGTTCGATGGCATCGGCCACGTTATCAACCGCTTCCCCCCTGGGCGCGAAGACGCGGAAGCCAGGGTGAGCGGCACTGTCGGCGTAGCGCTGGTCATTCGCGTCCAGCTCGGCTGACCAAATCTCGAGCAGGAGAAAGCCGCCAAATGCCTGCCCGAGCGATCGCACGACTTTGGTCACGAGCCGCGTGAGGCTCGGATGGAACCCCTTGAGACCGGACGCAAGGAGGTATGACGCCTCGCTCGTCGCAATCCGCTTCATCCCGGCATCGGGCTCGACCGCGGGACGACGGTAGACACACAAAAAGGGGAGTTGTCGGTCGATGTGAATCCTCCCCTGCAGCGGCAGGGAACGACGTACGCGTTCGTTTAGAGCGAGCCGCTCAGTGATTGTATCAATGAGACTCTCCGAAATCGCCTCCGGAGCGCGCGTCGCCCGTTTCCGAGCCGGCTTGTCGCGTCTGCTCACAGCGGTAACCGTCTTACGGTCTGTAGTAAAACCGTGCCTGCGGGTGACAACCAAAGGCTTCCTTTCCAGAACAGGGCAAACAATGGAATTCTACGGGGACGCCATGTGCGGCCCCGGACGGAACATTCTCGAGCGGGTTAATGAACCGGAGCAACCAGTGAGAGGCTGTCTAACACTCCAGGAACCGTCGATTGAAGTGCCGCAGTGATCGCGTCGACCAATTGCCGGTTGGGCTCTCCCGTCCATTCGTCCATGAAGAACTTCTTGAACTCGATCGCGAGCACGCAGGCCGACGCGGGGAAGGTTGCGTGAACCCAGCGCGAAAAGTGGCCGCCTTGAAACTTGACGTTTTCCCGTACGTCCAGTGGGCCACCGGGGAAGTCAAAACTCCGAAGATCCTGAATGAACCGGTCCACCACCGGTCCCCATCGGGTTCGATCCAACGATCCGGTCCCGATATTCACCTGCGGATTGTCGTTCTCGTCCGCCGGGGGACCTTCCGGACCGCCGCGACGGTGATTGTATGAGTGCAGGTCAAACACGACAAACCGTTCGAAGCGCTCCGCCATGGCGGCGAGCAGGACGTTCATCGTTGAGTAAAACTCATCGTATTCGCTAAGCGATAGCTCGGCGACGGCGTGCGGCAGCACATCGTTCCACACCTGCATGCCCCACGCGTCGTCTGGTGTTCGGTAGATCGCTTTATCGCGCGGACGGTTGAGGTCGACCTGAAACCGCGACGCCACCCCGATCACCCTCGCCGGAGCCGCCAGCGTCCAGCTCCCGGTGAACGGATCTTCCTCTCGGAGGCGCGCGAGTCGATCGAGCGCGATCGACTGGGCAACGTCCTCTCTGAGGAGATGCCCGTTGTGAATAGCCACCGCAATGAGAGGCTGCTGAAGCGCCTCCGGGGTTACCTCCTGAGTCCATATTCGGTTCATGTCCATTGCTACCCTCCGTTCCAACGCGTTCTGTGCCGCGTTATGACATGCGCCCAGGGCGCACGCGTCCTATCGCAGCGTCACTCCACGGGTTTCCAACCGTCTCCCTCTCACCACACGTGGGAAACGAGCCGCCCCCGCCCCTACATCCGCATCGTTGACGGCGAAGACCTGCGATCGCTGTGGGGGCTCGCGTGACAGCTAGTGTGACCGGAGCGGGTCCGTTGTCATCCGAACCTCGCGGCCTTGCCTGACTGAGGCGGTCCCGAGGCCGCGCCGACCCGGACAACGCTCCACGAGCTGTCCGTGGCGATCACGTAGCATATCCGGCCGGGCACCCAAGTCGCAATGGTGCCGCTTTGACGGAGGAATCCTCGCGACGCTCGGCGTTAGGTCGGCATCCCAGGCCGATCGGCTGCCGGTGATGCCTCCGGAAGCCGCTCGATGATCCGCCCCCGTCGCAGATCGTACGGCGACACTTCCACAGACACGGCGTCACCGAGCCACACGCGGATGCCGCGTCTTCTGAGTTTGGCGGAGAGCGTCGCTGTGACGGTGACGCCCTGCGTCAGCGTCACGTGAAACCTCGTGTCGCGCAGCACGTGTGTGACCGTTCCTGGCAGCACGAAGACATGTTTTTGGCCCATGGTTCGCCAACAACCGGCGTAACGTAGCCGGCGCAAAATAACCGAGAATAAAGCTTTATGTCAAGATACTCTCCCTCAACTTTGTCTTCGGTTAGATTTATCACGTGCCTGCTGATTCCGTCGACCTCATTCTCGAGCAGTGGCACCGGACACGACCGGAGCTGGATGCCAGTGGATTGGCCGTGATGAGTCGGATCGTCCTGCTCGCAAAACACTTTCAGCACATCGACAAGGGATTGCTGAAGCGGGTGGGCCTCACCCTATGGGCATACGAAGTGCTGGTTGCGCTCAGACGGCAGGGACCGCCTTACCGGCTCTCACCGACCGAGCTTCGCCGGCTCGCCGTCCTGTCATCCGGGGCGATGACAAACCGGCTGGACCGACTGGAGGAACGGGGATTGGTGAAGCGAAGCGCCGATCCCAACGACCGACGCGGTGTGCTCATCACGCTCCTTCCCCGCGGGCGGGAACTCGCAGATCAAGCCATCGCAGAGCGCTTGGCGCAGATCGAGCGGGTGCTCAAACCGCTCAACCGGCGAGAACGCGCGGCCACCGCCGAGAGCCTCAAGAAGCTGTTGCTCGAGCTTGGGTAGGTTCGGTGTTGGGTGTTAGGTGTTAGGCGGTGGTGTTCGATGGTAACAGAGGGGTGAGGGGTGAGGAGCTAGGGTGCGGCCGAGCGGCCGATTCCTTTCCCGGCTGCGTCGCGATCCGCGAAGTGCAGCGTGCGCTGCGGAAACGGTATTTCGATACCCTCCTCATCCAACCGATTCTTGATGCGCCGCCACAGTTCCCGCCGCACCTCCCACTGCCGCCCCGGCACGGTCTTGACCACCATCCGAATCGTCACCGAATTATCGCCCAACGCTTGAACGCCCAGAACCTGTGGGGCGTCGAGCAGCTTGCTCTGCCACGCTCGATCATTCAAAAATGTCTCGCCCAACTCCTCCAACACCTGCCGTACGCGATCCACCTCTTCTTTGTACGCCACCCCGACATCCAATAGGGCCCGCGACCATCCGTGCGTCTTGTTGCTCACGGAGGAGATCGTCCCGTTTGGTATGATATGGAGTATCCCTTCCAGGTCACGAAGCGCCACGATGCGGAGCGTCATGCGCTCCAC